>NZ_CTDZ01000001.1 GCF_001375555.1 Numidum massiliense
TGACGGCGATGATGCATTAGACGGACGTTGGGACGACGCAGAAGATGAAAGGCAAGGCGACGCCTCCGGGCTCGAGCGGGAGCCGCGCGACACCGACCGCCGCTCAGACGGCGATGCCGAGCAGCGCCCCCGTGACACTGTCCGGAAAAAGGACGGGGACGGTACCGAGCAGCATTACCGTGAGGTTGTCCGAGAGAAGGATGACACCGGGCGGCACGACCGCCGTACCCGTACCGAAGCTAAGCGTCGTAAAGGCGGACCAGAGGCAGCTGCGACTGCTCAGAGAAACGTCCAGAAGGACGACGAAGTCTCGCAAGAAGAAATGCTCGATCTCATGTCGCGGATGCTCGAAATGGCGAAGAAATTGCCCCGGGAAGGGGAACGGCGCGAGCCGAAAGATGATTAGTCTCATGAATGGTGTTGGCCGATCGAGGGGATACCCCTCCTGATCGGCCAATAATCGTTCGATAGCCACTTAATAACTACTTAATAGCCACTTAATAGCCACTTGAAATGTTCCGCCAAATACCCTTTCCGACCCCTTTACAAAATAAGAAGTGAACGATTGCTAGATATACTGCAAAAATGAACTTAGATTAAATTAATATTTTGGTTTACATTATTATGCGTATATAGTAAAATGCATCTAACACACAATTGAGAGACTTCAGGGGAAAATAACAGTATTAAGGTATCACGCTGGACTGAACACATTGTTTATTGAACTTGAAACTGCCACATTTGTACATAAGTTTATCGTCAACGGGAATAGCTGAAACGGTATGGCTGCAATTATTTGTTTGGTAGCGGTATCATATCGGTGTCCCTTTATTTTGTTGCATAAAGTAAAAGCGGTATCTCTATTACTCTACGTGGGTAATCAGTCGCAAGGGGTGGAAACGAATGCTGCCGATCGGGTCTGTCATATGTCTTCACGATGGAACTGTCCCGTTAATGATCGTCGGTCGGAAAACTGTCGTCGGTAACGACAGCATGACCGAGGATGTTTACTTTGACTAT
>NZ_CTDZ01000002.1 GCF_001375555.1 Numidum massiliense
GGAGTGGGAGGAGTCTGTTGCTTGGGGGATTCTAACGATATTTCCCCCCCTCACGATTGAGTAAGCATGCGAAAATGGGTAAAGTAGGTCGCGGTGTTAAAGGGACGATAAAGGGAACAAGGGCGGCTAAACGGTTTAAAGCTACAAAAGAGACAGTGGCCCGAATGAAGGAGTACGCGAACAGGCTAAAGAAGGATGGGCAAATAACCATTCGTCGGGGTAATGAAGGCTTGAAGGTGTATGCGAAAAGGCTGGAGAACAATCTCAAAAAAAATCGGCCTCAGGTTGCAAAAGTGCATAAGGATGCTGGGGAAACACTTCGTCTTAAGAAAGGGGATAATTGGCGAGATAGTGGAGAGGGAACAAAGAAGGATCGACAGGTGGGACGGAAAAGTCTACTAATGTTCCCAAGGTAAAAACAGAGTTGTTCAAGAATGGGAGGGTAACAGTAGAGTCGATCAAAGAAAATCGTAATTTCTTTAGTAAGAAAACAGTTAGGGAGGTTGCTGACATATTAAAGGATGCAGGGTATGAGGTATCTATAAAGGATTCAAAAAGAACAGAGTCCAAGGCTAAAATTATAAAAATAATAAATCCCGGAAATGGAAGGAATATCACGCAGGTACAGGTTTCTCCAAGTAGCAGACGTCACGGTCCCAATCCTTATATAAAGGTCTCGACCGATGACTTAGGTATTATTAAGGTAGTTGATGGACCGGAGAACCTGTATATAACAGATGGCAAAGAAAAGGCTACTATCATATTTACAGGGAGCCATTCCTGTAATGAATTAATTTGAGGTTTGCACAAAAAAAGTGCCTCCAGTAAGCTTGGGTTAGAATGTAGCGCTACACTCATTCATCCCAAGGCAAAAGGAGACACTCACATGAAGT
>NZ_CTDZ01000003.1 GCF_001375555.1 Numidum massiliense
CAACAGACTCCTCCCACTCCTCCTCCGATATTTCCTGCTCAAAAATGGGCTCCTCGCCGAAAATAGCACGATAAAAGTCGTTAATACCAGCAAATTCCCCCGCCTCATATAGCGCCTCTTTTGCAAGCCCCTCCGGAGTCATCCCTTTGGTGCCTTCCACTTCTGCCGTCTGATCCACCGCGTGAATTTTATCAATTTCCTTGATGAAGGGCGTTATCTCATGATCCGTCAAAAAGTGGTTGATCGCAAGCGGGGCGTCTTGATACGGCTCTAGCGGACGGCCGGGGTAGTACATGTCGTGAGGTTGGAAGTTGTTCACATGGGGATTGCCTTCGCCTAAACGAGAAGTCTAAAGCGACAATACTCATCCTAACGAAAGGAAGCAAAACTGTCAGAAAATGCGAGCATGTAGCTATGAGATCCAATATTAAGGAATGTAATAGGTATTTTGATCATACCGGAGCACTTCTGATCAGCGACAAAGAAATACCATCCGCACCCGAGGTCATTCTCACGTGGCACAGACTCTAAATAAGAGGCGGGCATGATAGGGTGGTTCGCCATGCAATGTGTCATTCCACATTGCTCAAGTGCAAGGAATCATGCCCGCGTGGGCTACATGTCAAGCCATGATCGATGCTCATTCTAGTCAAGGCTATTTTACACACAAATTAGGACTTGATCCAGCGGCAGCGGTTAGTGGTCACCACTTTCCCCTATCAAAGTCCTCGTCATCTATTTCCTTCACAAAAACAGAGATCCATAGAACCCGATGGGTTACGGGATCTGTTTCGATGTATATCCCTTTTTGACTGACATACACTTCTTCAAATTCGTCGTATTCAAAGGAGGGCTCCACTTTTAACGCATCATCAATATGCATGCCAACGTGAATCTGATTGAAAAGCAAACCCTCATAGTTTTCTGACGCCGTCAGTTTAAATAGCTTTCCATTAGTAATACTAAACCAGAGATCAATGTCATTTTCTATTTCATACCTAACTGCGAACTTCCCTGGCAAATGCTCCCTTACATTAATGGGTTGCAAAAGATCGTATACCTCCGTTATATGGGTGTATAACTCTAGGCCCCCCAAACCCTTCCATGGCTCAATAGGGGCATTTAGATCAAGTTTCATTGTCCCTTCCTCCCACTATAAATTAGTTTTATCTCGTGTTTCCTCACTCATTCACCGTATTTCAGCCCTTGACATTTGAGTGTGATGGATAATAAGTGCATAACTGTGTTTTTATGGGATCGGGGTTTGGTG
>NZ_CTDZ01000004.1 GCF_001375555.1 Numidum massiliense
GAGATAGTGGAGAGGGAACAAAGAAAGGATCGACAGGTGGGACGGAAAAGTCTACTAATGTTCCCAAGGTAAAACCAGAGTTGTTCAAGAATGGGAGGGTAACAGTAGAGTCGATCAAAGAAAATCGGAATATTTTCATTAATAAACACCCCAATGATATCGCAAACATGTTAAAAGATGCGGGGTATGAGGTATCAATAAGAGATTCAAAAAACGATATCTCTAGCGCAAAAATTATAAAAGTACTAAACCCCGAGAAGGGAAAGAATGTTATGCAGGTACAAGTTTCGCCGGGCGGAGGGCGTCACGGTTCTAACCCTTATGTAAAGATCTCGACTGATGACTAAGGTATTATTAAGGTAGTTGATGGACCGGAGAACCTAATATAAGACTGATGGCAAAGAAAAGGTGACAATCATATTTACAGGGAGGAAGCAATAATGAAAATTGATCTGAATGCGCCGATAGAACCGTGGAAAGGCTTAGTTTTTATACCCACATATCGCAATTTCATGAACTCTTACAGGATTTTAATGTAAAAGGTTATCTGGTAGGGAACTTTCTAATTAAGTATGAAGTAAATAATGAAGTATACCTATCGTTCAACGCGATAAATGGAAAGTTATGTAAATTAACGGCATTAGAAAACTATAAGGGTTTATTATACAATCAGATTCACGTTGGCATGCATATTGACGATGTATTAAAAGTGGAGCCATCCTTTGAGTACGATGAATTTGAAGAAGTGTATGTCAGCGAGAAAGGGATATATATTGTAACAGATCCTGTAAGCCATCGGGTCGGTTGGATCACTGTTTTTGTGAAGGAAATAGATGACGAAGACTTTGAAGAAGGAAAGTGGTAAGCGCTAACCGCCGCTGCTGGATCAAGTCCTAATTTCTGTGTAAAATAGCCTATGAGCATCGATCATGGCTTGACATGTAGCCCACGCGGGCATGATTCCTTGCACTTGAGCAATGTGAAATGAGACATTGCGTGGCGAACCACGCTATCATGTCCGCCTCTCCATATAAAGCCGTCTACGCGATCGCTTCCATGCGGCCATCATACATTTGTTCAAACTGACAAGGTGACACATAGCCAATAGCCGAATGGATTCTTTGGCGGTTATAAAAGAGCTCGAT
>NZ_CTDZ01000005.1 GCF_001375555.1 Numidum massiliense
GGTATAATGGTTTTCAAGGAAGACCTCTCCTTTCGTGGTGGTTAGGAGTACTATTTAGGTCTTCCTTTTCTATATTCTCCCTCCAAATTCCTGCTAAAACCCTTCGAGAGAAATGTTACACATACAACGGATGATCAGCCACATAGCACGGCTTTTTTTTCACAAAAAAAGCCCTCACGGAGAGGACTTCTGAACGGCAGCGGTACGTTTAATTCTTTTTAGTGGAGCGGGTGATGGGAATCGAACCCACGTATCCAGCTTGGAAGGCTGGTGTTCTACCATTGAACTACACCCGCATCTGTCGCGAGTACTACGTCGAATATGCTACTCTGTTCGAGCGACATCGTTGTGCCCTCTGGGTACACCCGCATCTGTCGCGAGTACCATACTAAATGAATGGTCGGGGTGACAGGATTCGAACCTGCGGCCCCCTGCTCCCAAAGCAGGTGCTCTACCAAGCTGAGCCACACCCCGACATACAATCAACAAAATAAATTATACCACATGACGCTATTGGTACGCAAGGGGAAAAAAAGGGCAACGTGCCCTTTTTTGTTTCGGTCATTGGTTTGGTGGAAACGAAACATTACGATACGCAAATTTTTCCTACGTCGTTTTTATTCGCTGCTGTTACATCCCCAATGATCGCCGCCTCGACGTTGCGTGAACGGAGTTCCACGACAAACTGTTCGGCTTCCTCAGCCGCGATCGCCACGAGCAGACCGCCTGAAGTAACAGCGTCACTCAAAATAAGTTGGGCAGCGTCATCGATTGCGTCAGCATACGAGACGTTGTGCGCCAACCACTTCGCGTTTTCCTTACTTCCTCCGGGAACGCTCTTTGCCTTAACCAACTCCCGCGTGCGGGGTAACACTGGTACGTCCGCATAACGCACGTGTATGCCGACCTGGCTGCCGATAGCCATTTCTTGCAGGTGCCCTAACAAACCGAAACCAGTTACGTCCGTACACGCATGTATTTGATAAGAACGCATCACATCCGCTGCCTCTTTGTTCAACTGGGCCATAACATGTGAGACGCGCGCAATTTCCTCCTCCGTCAATAAATCGCGCTTAATCGCTGTCGTCTGGATACCGATGCCGATCGGCTTCGTCAATACAATTTTATCCCCAGGCTTTGCGCCTGCATTACTTACCACGTCATTAGGATGGACAATTCCAGTGACGGCCATACCGAATTTCGGTTCTTGGTCGTCGATGGAGTGGCCACCGACTAACGTGGCGCCCGCCTCTTGGACTTTGTCACTCGCGCCGCGCAGTATATCAGCCAGTATTTGTTTATCCAACTTATTGATAGGAAATCCAACGATATTTAAAACGGTAAGCGGCTTTGCCCCCATTGCGTACACGTCACTGAGAGCATTCGCAGCTGCAATTTGCCCGAACATGTAAGGGTCATCCACGATCGGCGTAAAGAAATCGACGGTTTGTACGAGCGCCAAGTCGTCCGTTAACCGATACACGCCCGCGTCGTCGGAAGTATCTAACCCGACTAACAAATTAGGGTCTGGAACTGTTTGCGGTAAACAGCGCAAAACTTGCGCTAGGTCACTTGGACCGATTTTGCAACCTCACCCAGCTTTTGTCGACAGTGCTGTCAGTTTTAACTGGTCGTTCGTATCGTTTGCTGTCATTGCGATCCCCCCTTTGCCATTGGTCGCTCCCCCCACCATTATAGTGGAAAAGTAGCATTAAAAAAAGGCATAGGCCGTGCTACAAAAAAAGCATGAGCCATTACCGCCCTAACAGGAGAGCTCGTATAATTGTTTAAGTAAAAATAAAAAAAGCTCTGAGGACTTATCCTTCAGAGTTTTTTATGGCTCGCTATAACTAATGGTGCCGGTGGAGGGAATCGAACCCACACTCCCGCAAAGGAACACGATTTTGAGTCGTGCGCGTCTGCCTGTTCCGCCACACCGGCGCGGAAAAATAAAAATGGCGTGCCCTGAGAGATTCGAACTCCCGACCTTCTGATTCGTAGTCAGACGCTCTATCCAGCTGAGCTAAGGGCACACGATCTTTTCTGGTGCGGACGAAGGGACTTGAACCCCCACGGTCGTTAGTGACCACAAGAACCTGAATCTTGCGCGTCTGCCAGTTCCGCCACGTCCGCTTGCATATGGTGCCGAGGACCGGACTTGAACCGGTACGGTAGTAACCTACCGCAGGATTTTAAGTCCTGTGCGTCTGCCAATTCCGCCACCCCGGCATGTTACGACGCAGTTAATTATAACAAACGGTATGGATGTAGTCAAGCAGGTTATGGAGGCGGCACCCGGATTCGAACCGGGGGTAAAGGATTTGCAGTCCTCTGCCTTACCGCTTGGCTATGCCGCCATTAAAGCGGTGATAATGGAGCGGAAGACGGGATTCGAACCCGCGACCCTCGCCTTGGCAAGGCGATACTCTACCACTGAGCCACTTCCGCACACTTGGCTGGGGAGGCAGGGATCGAACCTGCGCATGACGGAGTCAAAGTCCGTTGCCTTACCGCTTGGCTACTCCCCAACACGTTGTTAGTGGGGCGACCGACGGGAATCGAACCCGTGATGCCGGAGCCACAATCCGGTGCGTTAACCACTTCGCCACGATCGCCATATTGGCAGGGGCGGCAGGAGTCGAACCCACACTAATGGTTTTGGAGACCACTGTTCTGCCATTAAACTACGCCCCTACTAAACAAGCTTAATGCATGGTGTGGTGGAGGGAGAAGGATTCGAACCTTCGAAGGCATCGCCAGCAGATTTACAGTCTGCCCCGTTTGGCCACTTCGGTATCCCTCCATAAATATTGCCCCTGGTGCCGGCGAGAGGACTTGAACCCCCAACCTACTGATTACAAGTCAGTTGCTCTACCAGTTGAGCTACACCGGCTAAAGATATAAATGGTGGTTCGGGACGGAATCGAACCGCCGACACGAGGATTTTCAGTCCTCTGCTCTACCGACTGAGCTACCGAACCTTGAATGACCGGTGAGGGGTAAGGAAAATAAAACCCGACATTTAAATATTTTACCCTGATACGATTACAAAGTCAACGTTAAAATTTGGTGGCGGAGCTGACGGGATTCGAACCCGCGATCTCCTGCGTGACAGGCAGGCATGTTAGGCCTCTACACCACAGCTCCACACATTACGTAGTTAAAGAAAAATATGGTTGTTTCTGTGTAGCAGAAATTACAATTATGGTTGCGGGGGCAGGATTTGAACCTGCGACCTTCGGGTTATGAGCCCGACGAGCTGCCAGACTGCTCCACCCCGCGACAATATTTGGTGGACGGTGACGGGCTCGAACCGCCGACCCCCTGCTTGTAAGGCAGGTGCTCTCCCAACTGAGCTAACCGTCCGTTAAAGAAGAGGTGTGAGCTGGGAATTGAGGACATGCTTCGACGTTAATTCATGTTGCAACATCTCTACTCCTCAATCCGAGCTAACTGAGTGGTGACCCGTAGGGGATTCGAACCCCTGAATGCCAGCGTGAAAGGCTGGTGTGTTGACCGCTTCACCAACGGGCCTAGTTAATATCTGGCGGAGAGGGAGGGATTCGAACCCTCGAGACGGTTATCGCCGCCTACACGATTTCCAATCGTGCTCCTTCGGCCAGCTCGGACACCTCTCCATCATGTACATTATACTTATAATGTATCCGTCTGGCAACGTCCTACTCTTCCAAGGGCTCGCGCCCTAAGTACCATCGGCGCTGGAGGGCTTAACGGTCGTGTTCGGGATGGGAACGCGTGTGTCCCCTCCGCTCTCGTCACCAGACA
>NZ_CTDZ01000006.1 GCF_001375555.1 Numidum massiliense
CGATTTTCTTTGATCGACTCTACTGTTACCCTCCCATTCTTGAACAACTCTGGTTTTACCTTGGGAACATTAGTAGACTTTTCCGTCCCACCTGTCGATCCTTTCTTTGTTCCCTCTCCACTATCTCGCCAATTATCCCCTTTCTTAAGACGAAGTGTATCCCCAGCATCCTTATGCACTTTTGCAACCTGAGGCCGATTTTTTTTGAGATTGTTCTCCAGCCTTTTCGCATACACCTTCAAGCCTTCATTGCCCCGACGAATGGTTATTTGCCCATCCCTCTTTAGCCTATTCGCATACTCCTTAATTCGGGCCACTGTCTTTTTTGTAGCTTTAAACCGTTTAGCCGCCCTAGTTCCCTTTATCGTCCCTTTAATAGTGCTAGACTAAAAAGTAGACACACCGAATCGGGGGATTATAATAAAACTAAATGATTCGAGGTGTTCTACATGAAACGTCGAAAGAATTACGATCGTGAGTTCAAGCGTCAAACTGTCGAATACGTATTGGAACAAGGTAAAGCCGTGGCACAAGTTGCTCGCGAATTAAGCATATCGGAAAACACACTGTATCGCTGGGTCAATGAGTATAAACAAGACCCAGAAAATGCTTTTGTCGGAAGTGGCAACTTAAAGCCTGAAGATCAAACGATGCGTGACATGCAAAAGCGTATTCGGGATCTAGAGGAGGAAAACGCCATTCTAAAAAAGGCCATGCACATCTTCGCCAAAGACCGGCGCTAATATATTCCTTTATTTACAAACACCGCTTCAAGTTCCGTGTCGAGAAGATGTGCCAGGTGTTCAAGGTTTCCCGAAGCGGTTATTATCGTTGGTTAAAACGACCCGAAAGTGCGCGTGACAAACGGCGAAAGAAACTCGTTAAGCGCATTCATCACTATTACTTTCATTCGCGAAGATTATACGGTGCCCCAAAAATCACCGCATTGTTGCGAAAGGAAGGAGAACAAGTGTCCCAGCGAACGGTTTCCCGCTTAATGAGCCAACATCATTTACGGTCCCGAACGGTTAAGAAATACAAGGCGACGACGAATTCCAAGCATTCGTTTCCTGTTCACGCGAATACGTTAAATCAACAGTTTAGTGCGGAAACACCTAATCGCGTATGGGTCGCGGATATTACCTACGTGCCTACAGATGAAGGTTGGCTTTATCTCGCGAGTGTTATGGATTTATATTCACGTAAAATCGTTGGCTGGCATGTCGCCAAGCGAATGACCACGCACCTCGTATTAAAAGCGCTCGACAAAGCTTATCGTGTACGACGTCCTCAGCCATCACTGCTTCATCATTCGGATCGAGGTAGTCAATACGCGTCACACGACTATCAAGCGCGATTAGCCAAGTACGGTATGCAGTGCAGCATGAGTCGAAAAGGTAACTGCTTTGATAATGCGTGCATCGAATCGTTTCATAGTGTCATTAAACGGGAATTGGTGCACCTAACGTCATTTAGAACCCGTAAAGAAGCTGGGGTGGCTATCTTTGAATATATCGAGCTCTTTTATAACCGCCAAAGAATCCATTCGGCTATTGGCTATGTGTCACCTTGTCAGTTTGAACAAATGTATGATGGCCGCATGGAAGCGATCGCGTAGACGGCTTTATATGGAGAGGCGG
>NZ_CTDZ01000007.1 GCF_001375555.1 Numidum massiliense
CGAATTAAGGAGTATGCGAATAGGCTAAAGAGGGATGGGCAAATAACCATTCGTCGGGGCAATGAAGGCTTGAAGGTGTATGCGAAAAGGCTGGAGAACAATCTCAAAAAAAATCGGCCTCAGGTTGCAAAAGTGCATAAGGATGCTGGGGATACACTTCGTCTTAAGAAAGGGGATAATTGGCGAGATAGTGGAGAGGGAACAAAGAAAGGATCGACAGGTGGGACGGAAAAGTCTACTAATGTTCCCAAGGTAAAACCAGAGTTGTTCAAGAATGGGAGGGTAACAGTAGAGTCGATCAAAGAAAATCGTGCCGTTTTTAGTAAGAAAACGGCTGAAGATATTGCAAAAATGTTACAAGATGCGGGGTATGACATATCAATAATTGATTCAAAGCGGTCAAGATCAGGTGCTAAGGTCATAAAGATACTAAACCCTGGAAAGGGAAAGAACATTACACAAGTGCAAGTTTCACCGGGTGGAGGGCGTCACGGTTCTAACCCTTATGTAAAGATCTCGACTGATGACCAGGGTATCATTAAGGTGGTCGATGGACCGGACAATTTATATAAGACAGATGGCAAAGAAAAGGCGACGATTATTTTTTCAGGGAGCCATTCCTGTAATGAATTAATTTGAGGTTTGCACAAAAAAAGTGCCTCCAGTAAGCTTGGGTTAGAATGTAGCGCTACACTCATTCATCCCAAGGCAAAAGGAGACACTCACATGAAGTATAAGATGAAACAGAAGAAAAATCAACGCATTTTACGCATGACCGAAAAAACCTTAATCGTTGGGGCAGACATTGCCAAGCAGACACACGTCGCTCGTGCGATCGACTTTCGGGGGATCGAACTCGGAAAAGACTGCGTGTTCGAGAATACGCACCAAGGGCTAACCAAACTGGTGAAGTGGATGAAGGACTTAAAACAGGTTCACAACAAAACAGATGTGCTGTTTGGCGTTGAACCAACTGGACACTATTGGTTTCCTTTAGCGGCATTTTTAAAAGAAGAAGGCATCAAAGTCGTTGTGGTTAACCCACATCATGTCAACCGAAGTAAAGAGTTGGAAGACAACTCACCGACGAAAAACGACTACAAAGATGCCAAAGTGATCGCGGATCTTATCCGCAACGGTCACTACGCTGAACCGAAGTTCCCGACACAGGTTTATGCCGATTTACGGATCATCATGAACCTGCGAGAAAAAGTAATGGTGAACTTTAATCAAGCAAAACTGCGTATTCAGAACTGGCTAGACCGCTTCTTCCCTGAGTACCATCAAGTGTTTAAAGACTGGGAAGGCAAAGCATCGCTAATGACCTTGCGTGAATTTCCAATGCCCAATGAGATTGTCGCTTTAGGCGCCGAAGCCATTCTCAAGCATTGGAAATCGGAAGTGAAGCGGGCTGTCGGGATAAAGCGCGCCGAGAAGTTGGTGAAAGTAGCGACAACTTCTATCGGGCTTACAGAAGGCATGTATGCCGCGAAGATTGAATGTTCGATGCTGCTAGATCAGTACACCTTGTTAGCTGACCAACTAGAAGAGATCATGCGGCAAGTGGAGCAACTGCTTGAGAAAATCCCCGGTACCGAAGCAATGATGACCATTCCCGGTGTGGGCATTGTCACACTCGCTGGTTTTCTAGCAGAAGTGGGTGATTTAAATGACTACGACCACGGGCAACAAATCATCCGCTTGGCGGGGTTGAATCTCAAAGAGAATAGCTCAGGCAAGAAGAAGGGGAAAGCGAGTATTAGTAAACGAGGACGTGCAAGGTTACGTGCCCTGCTATTCCGATGTGTCCTCCCGATGGTCGCTAAAAATGCCGAGTTTAAAGCGATGCATCGTTACTACACGACACGTCGTCACAATCCCCTGAAAAAGAAGCAATCGCTTATTGCCCTATGCTGCAAACTGATCAAAGTTCTGCATACGCTCGGTACGAGGCAGATTGCGTATGATGCGAAGGATGTTCTGGGTCCAGTGCGCCAGCAACAGTTACAGATGGCTGCTTAAAACGAATTAGCCAATC
>NZ_CTDZ01000008.1 GCF_001375555.1 Numidum massiliense
GTTAATCGCCGTCCTTGAAGAGTTAACTCCTCAAGGGCGGACAACAAGTGAACGTTAGGGAATGACATATTTAGGTCTTTAAATCCTTGATCCTGTAAGGTCGTCGAGTAAAGCTTGACACATACTCATCCGTTTTTAATATTGACAAAAGCACTGGCTGTTTGCTATACTCAGCTCACTGTAATCGATCACATTTGAATATTTTAGGCGGACAGAGAACTGGAGAAACCCTACCCGTAAAACACGTATTCTCACTTGAGTAATGTGTGTTGCTTTACGGCGGAGGGTTTTTCTTTTGGAGAAGCAATCATTTCGTTTATGGGGGGATCTGGATGAGGAAGCGTACGGAGAAAGTTACCACTTGGCGTTCGAATAGCTTGCGGAGCATCGTCTTGCTGCTCGTCATTGCGTGGGTCGTCATCGGCTGTAGCGGAGGTAGTTCGCAAGCGGACAAGAAGATAGGAGCCAAAAAAGTTGAGCTAGAGTTTTACTTTCCGGTCGCGGTAGGTGGACCGATCGCCAAAGTGATTGACTCGTTAGTTGCCGATTTTGAAAAAGAGCAACCCGATATTAAAGTAACGCCGATTTTTGGCGGGAGTTATCAAGAGACGATGACGAAAGTGCAGACGGCGATTCAAGGTGGTAATGCCCCAGACCTGGCGGTGCTATTCGCTGTCGATTTGTTTACCCTGCTATCGATGGATGCGATTGAACCGTTAAACCGATTTGTGACGGACGAGTATATCGACGACTTTTATGAAGGATTCATGGAGAATTCGCGCGTTGACAAAGACATTTGGAGCATCCCGTACCAGCGAAGTACCATCGTATTGTATTACAACAAAGAAGCGTTCAAAAAAGCGGGGTTAGACGCAGACCAACCACCTAAGTCGTGGGAAGAATTAACGGAATACGCTAAAAAATTAACCGTTAAAGAAGGGGACAAAGTGCGGCAGTGGGGACTTGAAATTCCGAGCACCGGGTACCAGTATTGGATGTTTCAAGCACTCGCTTTGCAAACCGGCTCTAACATTATGGCCGCTGACGGTAAGAGTGTTTCTTTTTCCTCGCCGAGTAGTGAAGAAGCACTACAATTTTATGTCGATTTAGGAAAGAAACATAAGGTCATGCCGGAAGGGGTCATTGAATGGGCGACGGTACCTTCCGACTTCATCAGTGGCAAAACGGCGATGATGTATCATACGACGGGCAACTTAACGACAGTGAAGGAAGGGGCGAAGTTTGACTTTGGCGTCGCCTTTTTACCGGCGAACAAGCAATTTGGGTCGCCGACAGGGGGTGGCAACCTGTATATTTTTAAGGACATTCCAGAAGAAAATAAAGAAGCGGCGATGAAGTTTGTCGAGTTTTTAACACAGCCGGAACGAGTGGCCCAATGGTCGATGGACACCGGCTACGTGGCGACGCGAAAATCGGCCTACAAAACGGAGCGACTGGCAAAGTACGTTGAGGAATTTCCGCAAGCGAAAGTTTCCATGGAGCAATTACAGTATGCGGACAGCGAGTTGGCGACGTACAACAACGGCCAAGTGCAAAAGATCCTCAACGACAACATTCAAGCGGCGCTGAATGGGACGAGTAGCGTTCAGGAAGCCTTAAAAAAGGCACAGGAGGAAGCGGATAAAATATTGAGCAAGTACGCGAAATAGTTCTCCGCATAGAAGACGCGATGATTGGTTGCAGTAGTGATACGCTGTTTGACTGAAACGGTGGTACGATGGCTAGCGATTAGTGTGTTGATGTGGTGTGACGTTGATCGGTTACTTGATTGGTAGCGTTTGGACGCGCGGGGAGGAGGTCAGCTGTTTGAACGGGGAAACACCGACGGAAAGTTCATCAGAGTTGGCGGTTAAAGGAATGACACGTGTGTGTATGTCTAAGCGACGGTTTTTACGGGCTAAAGTGAAGGAAAATGTGTTCGCATACGCACTGTTGTTGCCGTCGCTCGTTTTTTTCGGTTTGTTTACGTTTTACCCTATGCTAAAGTCGCTTTATTTAAGTTTTTTTGAAACGGTGGGCAGTGGCATCCAGTTTATCGGTTTCACCCAGTACGAACAGTTAGATAGCGACGAAGTTTTTCACAAAGTGCTCTGGAATAATACACTTTTAGTCATCGGGACAGTTCCGACGAGTATGTTACTTGCGATGTATCTCGCCATTTGGCTTAACAGTAAATGGAAGGCGAATTCATTTTTGCGGGCGTCGTTTTTTTACCCGACAGTCGTGCCGATGATCGCGATCGCTAACATTTGGCTATTTATATACACCCCGGACTACGGTTTGATCGATAAGTTTTTATCACTGTTCGGATTAAACGGGGAAAACTGGCTCGGTAATCCCGACTGGGTGATGCTGGCGATTATCGTCATGATTATTTGGAAAGAGACAGGTTTCTTTATGGTGTTTTATTTAGCTGGGTTACAGAACTTGCCGCACGACGTGTATGAGGCAGCGAAGTTAGAAGGCGCGAGGCCGCTACAAACATTTAGACACATTACATTTCCGCTGTTGATGCCGACGACGCTGTTTGTGTTAATTATCGCTGTAACCAACTCGTTTAAGTTAGTCGATCACATCTTTATTATGACGAAGGGCGGGCCGGATAATGCGAGTAACTTACTCTTGTATTACATTTACGAAACAGCGTTTAGTTTCCTCGACTTTGGCAAAGCGGCTGCCTTAACCGTCGTTTTGTTAGTCGTGCTGCTCGCTATATCCGCTTTTAACTATTTGTATTTGGATAAGCGCATTCACTACTAATATTTTTTTACATCCGTCAGGCGAAAGGAAGGGAGGAGGGCGCGCATGTCGCTGTATCGAATCGTGAACGCCGGCGTTATTACGGTACTCGCTATCGTATGTGTCGTCCCACTCGCATGGGCGCTAATGACGTCGTTCACACCGGCGAGTGAGGTGGTGACGCAGGCGAATCCGTTCGCCATCTCACAGTTGACGCTAGACAATTACGTGCAGGCGTGGCAGATGGCGCCATTTTTGACCTACTATTTAAACACGTTGACGATCGTCGTCGGCATTTTGGCGGTACAGCTCGTCACGATCACGTTGGCCGCCTACGCCTTTGCGCGTTTGAATTTTATCGGGAAAAATGTGCTGTTTCTCCTATTTTTGACGCAAATTATGATTCCGCCAGACGTACTCATCTTTCCGAACTATACGATCGTGCACCAGCTCGGTTTAGTCGATACGAAACTGGCGGTCATGCTTCCGTATTGGGCTTCCGCATTCGGTGTCTTTCTGTTGCGGCAGACGTTTAAACAAGTGCCGCTCGACTTAGAGGAAGCGGCAAAAATGGACGGGTGTCGTTGGTGGCAACTGTTGTGGCACGTATACTTTCCACTGGCGAGACCGACGTATGTCGCCTTTGCCCTCATTTCGATTAGTACCCACTGGAGCAACTTTATGTGGCCGCTCATCGTCACGAATACGGATGCGAGCCGGCCGTTAACTGTTGGGATGGCGATGTTTGCCCAGTCGTACGAAACGGGGGCGCAGTGGGGGGATTGTGACAGCCGCGACGATTATGGTTATTTTGCCGCTGTTACTTGCATTTTTCGCTTTCCAGCGACAATTCGTCACTAGCTTCATGCATTCGGGTATGAAATAATTATGGATGAGTCATATGCAATAAACGGCGATCGGTCATGGACGCGATGGAAAAGTTAATGGGAAAGGCCGGTGACTGTCGATGGAAATTACGCTATTGGGGACGGCGAGTGCGGCGGGCAGTGTCGAACGCGATAATACATATCTGTTACTAAATTGCGCCGGCGATTACACGATGGTCGACGTAGGCGGCAATCCGCTCGGTAAGTTAAAACAGTTAGGCATATGTTTGGACGACGTTCAACGCGTCGTATTAACGCATTTTCACATCGATCACATTTACGGGTTGCCGTCGTTGTTGTGGGGGATGTGGATTCACGGACGGACAAAGCCGCTGACGATTTACTGTGCTGCAGAAAATGAAGCGAGGCTCTCAGAATGGTTGCACGTGATGGGGACTGCGGAATGGCCGGTGAAATTTGCCATTCACATCCACCCCTTCACCTGGCAAGAAGAGACGGTACTCATTGCGCAGGAAGATTATGCACTGTCGACGTTTCCGAGTAAGCACTCCGGACCGACCGTCGGCCTTAAGTGTGTCGAAAAGGCGTCTCAAAAAGTATTCGTCTATTCTTCCGATGCGACGCCGAGCGAATGGATTAAGGCACAGCCGCACATCGACCTGTTAGTGCACGAAGCGACGACGGCAACAACGGACATTCCGGTCCATACGAATTTAGCGCAAATCGTGCAGTTTTATCCGCTTGAGCATAAAGATCGCATCGGGCAGGTCGTCCTCGTCCATTTAACGGACGGAGAAGATTACGACGCCATCCTAACCGAACTCGAGCAAGAGACGAAAGCGCGCATCCAGCTCGGTCACGATTTGATGCAGATCGACGTTTAGACAATTAGTGAGAAATACGTCAGGGGAGAGACGAGGAGACCCCGAGCAACGTAACGCGCCTATGGTATAGCGTATGCTAAAGGAAAACGGGCAAATGTGCAAAAATGCCACGTCCGCAAGCATACGCTAACGTAGCAGTCGTTATTTCGCTTGGGGTCTTTTTGTTTGGAATTTTCTTATAGCCAAGGATGAGGGGGATGACTGTGCTGGCAACGGTTGGCGGTTTCATCTTTGATCTCGACGGCACGATTTATGTAGGGGAGCAGCTCATTCCGGGGGCTGACGAGGCGATTAACTATTTGCAGTCCCACGGGAAGCGAATATTATTTTTAACGAATAAGACGATTGTATCTCGCGACAGTTATGTACAAAAATTAACTAAATTAGGCATTGACGGCGTGGGGTTGGATCAAGTGCTTAGTCCGACGCTACTGACGATCCGCTACTTACGCGAAAAGAGACCGGGGGCGCGGTTGTTCGTCATCGGCGAGCCGTTAATCAAAACAGAGCTACAGCAGGCAGGTTTTTTACAAGCGCGGACGCCGCTCGAAACGGACGTTGTCGTTATTTCTTGGGATCGGGAGTTTCATTACGACCACCTCGACTTTGCCTATCAAGCGGTCAAAAAAGGCGCACTGACGATTGCGACCAACCCCGACCGCACATGTCCCGTTGAAGGGGGCGACGTACCGGATTGCGGGGCGATGATCGGTGCACTCGAAGGGGCGAGTGGCAAAAAAGTTGACGTCATCATCGGTAAGCCGTCGCCTCTGATGGCGCAAGCCGCGCTTGATCTGTTGCAGTTGCCGCGTCACAGTTGTATGATTGTCGGCGACCGTCTAGAGACGGATATCTTAATGGGACGCGAGGTTGGCATCCAAACGGCTCTCGTGTTAACAGGTATTACGGGTAAGGAACAGCTCGCTTCGTCTACGTTACAGCCAGACGTCGTCCTCGAGTCGGTGGCTGATTTAGTTGCATTCATTAAGAAATAAAGATAATGGCAATACGCGAAATAAATAAAGGAATCTTGCCCCGTGCTGTAGAATGACTAAGCAATGCAAACGTATATGAACATCATTGAGTATGGCAAAAAGGGGGCTCACACGTTTGTACGATAAAACTGGTATGACCACAATTCGTTACGCACTTAAGCATAAACCGATGATCACTTCACTGTTAACCGACGAAGACATGGACGACTTATTGGCGACGTCGTCAAACATTAGCTTTTTGTTAGCGGGCGACATTTTTTCGTTAGAAAAAATGGTGGCGCGCGTTCGCGATGCCGGAAAACTCGTGTTTGTACACTTTGATCTCATCGCGGGGATTGGTAAAGACAACGCGGGCGTCCGTTTTCTCGCCGACCAAGTCGGTGCCGATGGCATCGTGACGACGCGCTCAAACATCGTTTTAGCGAGTAAAAGGCACAACATGATGACGGTACAACGTTTGTTTGCCCTCGACTCCGTGTCGATCGATAACGGGATGCGCGTCATTAAAACGACCCAACCCGATGCGATTGAAGTTCTACCGGGGATTGTCGTACCGCGCATTATTGAACGGATCCACCGCGAGATCGATGTACCGGTCATTGCGGGCGGGTTAATTACGGATCTCTTTGATGTCGAGGCGGCTTTAGCATGTGGCGCCGTCGGCATTTCGACATCGGCTAAAAAACTGTGGCAGTGGCAAGACGAGCGATTGGTCAAAAATAAAAGCCAGTAGCGGTTACCCCAGTCAACTATTTTTTGAAGATTATGGGGGTAGTGTTAAAAAAGAGCTGAAATATGAAGGGCACGTTAAATTATATTTAATTGTTTGTAAAACACAGGTGACTGGTAGTTGTTATGGTTGACAATTGACAACATATTTGTTACATTCACATAAAGGTTGTCCAATTAAAAACAGTCAGTGGTAGGCAGAGAGTATTGGAGAAGCACCTTGCCCGTGAGTGAGCCGTGTGTGAGGCGTACACGCTAACTAAGTAGAGACTGCCTCCATGCTCTCACGTGTCAAGGTGTTATTATTTTCCACTCCAAGTGGCATCAGCTTCTAAACGTCGTCATTGGACATCCTAAAAAAATGGAGAGGATGATCAAGATTGAGTCGGAGTTGGGGAAGAGATATGGGTCGTCTCGTCAAACTGATGTTAGTCGCTACCGTACTATTCGCGGTGTTGTTTGTCCCATTCGGTGAAGGAGTCGCTGCAGCTGAATCGCACAAAGTAACGAATGTCGCGCACCGCGGCGCTTCGGGGTACGCGCCGGAGAATACGATGGCTGCGTTTGCGAAGGCAAAGGAAATGAACGCGGATTACATTGAGTTGGACGTGCAAATGAGCAAAGACGGTCACCTCGTCATTATGCACGATACGACCGTTGACCGTACGACGGATGGGACAGGAAAAGTCGGCGACTTAACGTTAGCCGAATTGCGGCAGTTAGATGCTGGAAGTTGGTTCTCGCCAAATTTTGCCGGTGAAAAAGTGCCGACGTTCGACGAAGTATTGGATCACTTCGGGGGAAAAATGGGGATTCTAATCGAATTGAAGGATCCGGCCTTGTATCCCGGGGTTGAACGGAAAGTAGCGGCAGCTTTGCGCGCGCGAAACTTGGACAAGCCTAAAAACAAAAAAATTATCGTCCAATCTTTCGACCACGAGTCGGTACAAATTTTTCGCCGGTTGCTGCCACGGGTGCCGGTAGGCGTGCTCATCCGCAATAATCCGAACGGTATATCCGACTGGGAGCTCGCCATGTTCTCCACTTATGCCGATTATGTCAACCCAAATCGGTTGATGGTCGATGCACGGCTCACTCGACGCATCCACCAGTTCGGCATGCGCATTTGGGCTTGGACCGTGCGGAAGCCGGAAGAAGCCGTACAACTGAAAGAAGCGGGAGTCGACGGCATTATTACCGACTACCCGGATTACGTACGTTGATACTTGGCGTTAGAAACAAGATGTCCAAATATTCATACGGAATATGGTCTTAGCGTAGGTGGCACATAGTCACCTATTTTTTTTTATGTTATGTTATGACATAGTAAAGTCAACGTCCAACTACACCACATGGTCTTCCGGCGTGAGCCGTTGGCTATCGATTAAGTCACTCAACGTATGTGTAACATTTCTCTCGAAGGGTTTTAGCAGGAATTTGGAGGGAGAATATAGAAAAGGAAGACCTAAATAGTACTCCTAACCACCACGAAAGGAGAGGTCTTCCTTGAAAACCATTATACCAGAAATCGCTACTATCTTGGAACAGTCTACAGATATGTTGTCGTTTTGGGAAAGCTTACGTATTCGCCTGATGGAAGTGATGGCTGATCTGTTCGGAGAATTTTTGGAGCAGCTCGATCAGATGATGACGACGCATTACAAGGAAAAATACGGTTGGAAAAGTGAGCGATTGGACAGCCGGGAGTTCACCAGTTTTTTTGGGACAGTGTCCTATAAACGCCACTTGATGTACGACCGAAACGGAAACGCACATTACCCTGTCGATGAGGCAATCGGTTTAAAACGCCGTAAAAGATACAGCCCAGACCTTATGATGCTCGGAGCAGAGTTAGCTGCAGCGCCGGGAATGACCTACCGCCTCGCCTCAGAGGTCACGCAAAAACTTGCCGGTATAACGATCAGCCATACGACGTTTCAGCGCTTAGTAAAAGAAGCAGGTGAAGCTCAAGCTGTCATGGATGCTGAAAAAAGGGATCGAATTTTTGAGGATACGGTAATTCCTAACTCTCCGTCCGTTAAGCACTTATATTGCGAAGCANGATGGCTTATACGTCAAAGGGAGAGGCAAAGGAATAGAGATCAAAAATATGCTTGCCTATACCGGGTGGGAGCAAAACGGACAGCGTGTCTCGTTAACAGATCGTCACGTCTTTTCTACCGTTGAATCGGTGGATGACTTTTGGGAAATAGGTTATGCAGCGATTCGACATCGTTGGGATCTCTCACATACACATGTGGCGACTAATGCGGATGCGGCTTCATGGATCTCTGAGGAACGCGTTCAAAATACCTTTTCTGAAGCGACATCGGTTGTCCGCCAATTGGATCCTTTTCACGTAAAGAGGAGTATTCGTCGCGGGTTGAGCCGCCAGCCAAGGCTCATTCCTCAAATTGAAAAGGCAATATCCGAAAAAAATAAGGATAGGTTTAAAGCGGTGATTGATACGGCACAGGGAAATGCAGAGACGGAGCGAGAGGAAAAGCGTATCGAGAACATGCAGAAGTATCTTGAAGGGCACTGGGAGATCCTCTGCGACTGGCGTGAGGTTAGTCCAGACGTGCCAAAAAATGCTCGTAGGATGGGATGCATGGAATCGAACCAGAGACGTCTGGCATACCGCATGAAACGTCGTGGCATGTACTGGAGTGAAGAAGGGGCTCAAGCCATCGCCAAAGTACAACAAGGCGTTACCAATGGGACGTTGAGACAGGCATTATTAACTGTCTGGCCCAACCGCCAAGTGACACAAAAACTAAAACGCCATGCGAGGCGAATAGGTAAGTCGGATCACATTGGGGTTCAAGTTGGCAGGATCCAAGTAGGTGCCGCATCAGCTTCAAGTGCTATTGGGTATTTGGATAAGGTGGTTAATCGCCGTCCTTGAAGAGTTAACTCCTCAAGGGCGGACAACAAGTGAACGTTAGGGAATGACATATTTAGGTCTTTAAATCCTTGATCCTGTAAGGTCGTCGAGTAAAGCTTGACACATACTCACTCAACATATTATTTGACGAATCGGAGGGCAATTGCTATAATGCACATCAATAGCAATTAGTTGGCACGTTGCCGACACGGGACAGGCAATTTTTTTACGGAGAGGCGGAGACGAAGAGAACCTTGCCGTAAACACACGTCCGTTTAACGACGCGTGTTTATTGACGGTAAGGTTTTTTGACTCTAAGATCAGTTGCGTGTCGCAGACGCCTTAATTGTGAAAAAAAAGGAGTTTAAGAGGAGGTTCTTATTTATGCGCCGCAAGCGGAAGTGGCTGCACGTCGCCGTTGTACTCATGTTGTCGTTATCTGTCGCTTTAGCCGCGTGTTCATCGTCCAAAGACGTGGGAGGGAAAGACGGCAAAACGGGGAAGATCGTGCTTTATTCGCCGGAGACGCCGGACATGTCGAAAGAGCTCGCGCAAGCTTTTGAAAAGGCTTTCTCAGGGTCGAAAGTAGACGATCAATACGGTGGGACGAGTGTCATCGTCAACAAATTGATTGCGGAAAAAAGTAGTCCGAAAGCGGACGTTTGGTACGGTGGCGGGGGAATTTTTCCTTTTGAATCGGCGAAAAGCAAAGATATTATTACATCGTACACCCCGGAGTACGCCAAAGATTGGAAAGTCGTGCAAAACGGGATTAAAATGCGCGACGACGATTGGGACTGGGTCGGCGTCAACGTATTCGTGTTAGGTTTTATTTACAATACTGATCTCGTCAAAAAAGAAGATGCCCCAAAAACGTGGGACGATTTGCTCGATCCGAAGTGGAAGGGCAAAGTGCAAATGCCGAATCCGGCCGCATCTGGTACGGCGACGTTAACCGTCCTCAGCCAGCTCATGAAGCGCGGCGACGACGAAGGCTGGAAGTACTTCGAAAAGCTCGTCGAGCAGACGAATGCGATTCCCGATTCTGGGCTCGCACCGTCGCAAGCGGTTGCAAAAGGGGAAGCGGAGGTGGCGATCGCCTTTGACTTCATGGCTTATGAAATGCAAGGGCGCGGAGAAAGTGTCGACTTCGTCGTCCCCGATGAAACGCCGATTCTCGTCAACCCAGCGACGTTAGTTAAGGACGGCCCCAATCCGGAAGGGGGCAAACAGCTCATCGACTATTTGCTCTCCAAAGAGGGGCAAGAACTGTTCGCTAAGTGGTACATGATTCCAATTCGCGACGACGTCGAGTCAAAAACGCCGCTAAACTTGGAGAAGGTGCTTCCACACGCCCAAGACTTAGACTACGATTGGGTCGTGAAAAATTACGACCGCATCCGCGAAGAGTGGCAAGAAAAATTTGATTAGGGGTAATAGCGATGGGTTCAGTGATGATTGAACATTTGTATAAACAGTTTGACGATTTCGTGGCATTAGACGATGTCAACCTAGAGATTAAGGAGGGCGAGTTTTTCGCCCTCTTGGGTCCGTCCGGCTGTGGGAAAACGACGACGATGCGCTGCGTCGCCGGGTTTGAAGACCCTAGCTCGGGGCGTATTTTGATCGGCGACAAAGACGTCAGCCACGTGCCGGCGAATGCGCGCAGCTGCGGCATGGTGTTCCAAAGCTACGCCTTATTCCCACACTTGACCGTGTTTGAAAATGTCGCCTACAGCTTAAACGTGCGTCGTTTTTACGAAGGTGGGGTTGGGACGAAGTTTGCGGTTTTAAGCCGCCTCTTCAGCCGCAAGTTCGGGAAGGTTCCTACAGACATTGAGCAAAAAGTGCGAGATACGCTCGACTTTGTCGAGCTGGGTCACTTAGCCGACCGACTGCCGGGGCAGCTATCCGGCGGACAACAACAGCGGGTCGCTTTGGCGCGCGCACTCATTATGGAACCGGCCGTATTGTTAATGGATGAGCCGTTGTCCAACTTAGATAAAAAATTGCGCAATAGCATGCGGGTGACGATTCGCCAAATCCAGCAAAAAGTAGGCATTACGACGATTTTTGTTACACACGACCAAGAAGAAGCAATGAGCATGGCCGACCGCGTGGCGGTGATGTCGGGGGGCAAAGTCGTTCAGATTGACACGCCGACGAACTTGTACAGCCACCCGAACTCCGAGTTCGTCGCCGACTTTGTCGGATCGTCTAATATTTTTACGGCGGCAGTTAAAGCGAGTGACGCACGCGAAGGGACGACGCTGTCATTCGGCGAGCAACAAACGTTGCAGTCGGCATTCCCAGCGTACGACACGGAGGTGCAAGTGCTCATTCGCCCGGAAAGCATCCAACTGTACACGGAAAAACAAGTCGCACCGTCGTTGAATGTGCTCACTGGAATAGTGACACTGGCCACTTACTTAGGGTCGACGGTTCGCTACGACGTGCAAGTAGGGGCACACGCCTTTCAAGTCGATACGATTTTTAAAAATGGAGGGCCACTTCTTTCACCCGGGGCGAAGGTGACGTTAGCTGTTGAGCCGGAGCGGGTGGTGATTTTATGAAGCCAGAAAAACACTCACAACCGTCCGCTCCCGGGCAGCCCGTACAACCTTCCGGTACAGAACAACCCGTACAACCGCAACCGCCCGGTCCAAAGCAACGTGCCACACGTCACCGTAAACGCAGGCCGCGTTTTGACGGTTTTACCGTTGTGAAGTGGCTTGTATACGTGTTTTTTGCCCTTTTTCTCATCCTGCCGCTGCTCTCGATTTTTTTAGTCAGTTTCATCGGCGAACCGGTTAACATTCTCGGTAGCTTTATCGACGGTGACGTGTTACAGACGACCTTGCAGCAACTATCGTCGCTCTCGCTCCAACCGTATACAGAGATGTTGGGGAAGCTGCGATATTTACTGTCTTTGTGGAACAGTGTAAAACTGGCGCTCGGCGTCGCTGTTCTAGTCACTATCGTCGTGTTGCCGATCGCCTACGCCTATGCGCGCACGAACATGCCGTTTAAGAAGTTATTCGCCGTGCTTTCGACTGTGCCGCTCGTCATGCCGACGTTTATCGCCGCAAACGCCTTTATTCTCATGTTCGGCGAGACCGGGTGGGTCAATTACATGTGGCGCACACTCGGTGGCGATGGGGTGTTGTTTGAAGTGAAATCGATGCTCGGCATCGTGCTCGTGCAGCTATTCTTCTTTTTCCCTTACGCTTTATGGCCGATGGTCGCCGCCTTTAAAGTGAGCGATGTGACGCTGGAGGAAGCGTCGCAAAATTTAGGGGCAAAAGGGCCGTTTACGTTTTTTCGCGTCACCCTGCCACTAGCGACGCCAGGCATTATTTCGAGCATGTTGCTTGTGTTTACTGTCAGTTTTTCCGACTTCGGGACGCCGATCTTCATGGCCCCGAAAAAGCTCAACTTAATCGTCGTCGATGCGTACCGCGAAATATCTGGCTTTTTTAACTGGTCGGGGTCAGCGATTCTAACCGTCGTCATGGTACTCGTCGCCGCGCTGTTTTTCTGGTTACAGCGGTTAGTGACGAAAGGGCGGGAGTACGGTACGATTTCCGGAAAGCCGACGCGGCAAAAATTAGTGTCGCACAAAGGGGTGACACGCGGGTTAGCCGTGTACACGTTTATTGTCATGTTCATCCCTTTGCTCGCACTCGGGACGATTGTGCTCGCTTCACTGGCGACGACGTGGGGGCACAAGGCGCTCCCCGACGGGTATACGTTTGCCCATTATGCGACTATTTTTAGCAGCTCGTCGGAAAACGTCGTCAACAGTTTAGTGTTGGCCTTCGGTTCCCTGCTGCTAAGTGTCGTCATTGCGACCTTCGTCTCTTACTTTGTCGTACGCCGCGGTTCGGCCGGCCTCGACTTCTTGTCGTCGATCCCCCTCGTCATTCCCGGCATTGCCATCGGGGTCGCTTTTATTCAAACGTTTAACGCGACACCACTACAACTGACGGGGACGGCGCTCATCCTGATCGTCGCTTACACGGTTCGGCGCATGCCGTACATGATCCGTTCCACGATGGGAACGATGATGGCGATTAAGCGCGACATTGAGGAGGCAGCAGTGAACTTGGGCGCTTCGCCGCTACTGGCGGCCCTTACTGTCGTCGGCCCACTCATGTTGCCAGGTATTTCTGCCGGAGCGATTCTCGTCTTTGTTACCGTGATTAAAGAAACGAGTATTTCGGTTTTAATCGGGCAAGGCGACTGGGCGCCGATGAGCTTGTCCGTGTTTCAAAACATGCTGCGCGGACAGTATTATACTGCTTCGGCGATGGCGGTCTTCATTATCGCGATCGTCATTGTGTTGCAAGTCGTGGCGCGCAAGTTGACGAGAGATGAGATGTATTAACTTGTGAGGGAAGGCAGCCGCTGTTCTCGCTTGGAACAACGGCTACTTTTGTCATATAATAACGAAAGATAATGTCAAAATTTACTTCTTAAATGACGTTGGGTAACGTTAGATAATATTGGGCGCCTCCTCAGCAGTACTCTGTACAGTAATTGGAAGTGTCCATTTTTTATGCAAAAAAATGCAAAAACACCCCGCCTACCCCACCGACTATTCGTACCCATGTTGCGCCAGACAAACAAAATTGTTATCGTAAGGAAACAAGAAAACATGTGGGCACGCAACGTGTGTCACTGCGATCGTTGCCACTTGCTGGAAGGAGTTTGTTATGGAGAGGTTGCGCAGCTTGTTACACCGGTTAGACGGGAAAGGGTATAAAGCGTACAAAGACATGCAAGGGACGTACCGCTTCCCCGGATGCACGCTGGCGATCGATTACGTGCAAGGCGATCCCTTTGCGACTCCGTCCCGCGTCCGCGTGCGCGTGCCGCAGTCGCGGGCGCGACTACAAACTGCTTGGTATGAAACGGCGCACCGTCGCGTGGCGCTGGAAGATTTTATTGCACGGCAACTGGCGGTGGTCATCCAGCGCCATGTACCGCACGTCGGCGGTACGGGCAAAAGCGGCCTCATCGCCGTCGACGCCCCGGGGCAAGAGATTTTGCCGCGTACGGCGGTGCGCGTGGCAGATCAATTTGTGGAAGCGCGACTGAGTGTCGGACTTCCAGCGAGCGGTAGGCGCATTTTGGGGCGGCAAGCGGCACAAATGTTGCTCGAAGCACTGCCACTCCTCGCGGAAAAAGCGCTCTGCACCGCCGCGTTCGATCAGGCGCAACTGGAGCGGCGGCTTAAGCTCGTCGACAACCAACAGGCGATTCGCGCCCACATGCGGGAAAAAGGGTGGATCGCCTTCGTAGCGAACGGGGCGCTGTTGCCGCGGCAGAGCGGGGTGAGCGACCGACCGCTTAAAGGAGAAAACGTCGTGACGTTCCAAGCGCCGCCGACGTTAGAAGCTGAAATCCAAGTGCCCCACGGCGCACCGCTTCGCGGCATGGCCCTTCCGGCAGGTGTCCACCTCATCGTCGGTGGCGGCTATCACGGAAAGAGCACACTCCTCAAGGCACTCGAACGCGGGGTGTACGATCACATCGAAGGGGACGGGCGCGAGTATGTGCTAACGGACGCGCGCGCGGTAAAAATACGGGCCGAAGACGGGCGCCGCGTGGAAAAAGTGAACATCTCGCCTTTTATTAACAACTTACCTTTCGGCCAGACGACAGAGCGTTTTTCCACGGAAGATGCGAGTGGCAGTACATCGCAAGCGGCGAACATCGTCGAGGCGTTAGAGTCCGGTTGTCGCGCGTTGCTCATCGATGAAGATACGAGTGCGACGAACTTTATGATTCGCGACGGCAGGATGCAACAACTCGTGGCCAAAGCGCAGGAGCCGATCACCCCCTTCATCGACCGGGTACGCCAGTTGCTGGAGGAACAGGGGGTGTCGACCGTGCTCGTGCTCGGCGGGTCAGGCGATTATTTCGACGTCGCCGACACGGTTATTATGATGGACAACTACTTGCCTTACGACGTAACCGCAAAAGCACGTGAAATTGCTCAGGCTGCAGGTACTGTGCGGGCAGTGGAACGGGACGGGGCGTTTGGTCAGTTGCTGCGCCGTGCACCGGAAAGATCTAGCTTCGATGCCTCGCGCGGTAAGAAAGAAAAAGTGGATGCCAAAGGGTTGCACCAGATCGTGTACGGACGGACGACGGTTGACCTGACGCTCGTCGAACAGCTCGTCGATGCGAGTCAGACGCGGGCAATCGCGCAAATGATGCGTCTTATTGCTGCTGAAGCTGATGGGCGAACGGCGCTTGGTCACTTAATCGATCAGTTGTACGCCCGTATTGCACAGGAAGGATTAGCGGCGATTTCACCTTACAAAGATAAGGAAGTACACCCTGGCGACCTTGCCCTGCCACGTAAGTTCGAACTGGCAGCGGCGGTGAACCGGCTGCGCACGTTGCGGATGCGGTAAAAGTGGCCGGGTGGGTATGGGCGTACATGATTAATATTAGGTAGTTCGCGTGGTTGATCTAATTAGGAAGTGTATGTTACAAAGTGGCAATGGACGAAAGGGCGATTCGATGAAAGACGTAACAATTTATACGGATGGCGCTTGTTCGGGAAATCCCGGCCCTGGCGGTTGGGGGGCGGTGCTCCTTTATGGCCAACACCGCAAAGAACTGTCGGGCGGGGAAAGGGAGACGACGAATAACCGCATGGAAATACAAGCATCCCTTTCCGCGCTGCAGCAATTGAAACAGCCGTGCCGCGTACAGCTGTACAGCGACAGTGCGTATCTCGTCAACTGCATGAAGCAGCGCTGGTACGTCAAATGGCAACAAAATGGCTGGCAGACGAGTAAGAAACAACCGGTAGAAAATAAAGACTTGTGGCAGGCACTACTCCGCGAGATGGAGCGCCACGACGTCACGTTTCACAAAGTGAGAGGGCATAGCGACAATGAGCTGAACAACCGCTGTGACGAACTGGCGCGAGCGGCGAGCAAGCAGGTGCAAAATAGTTAAACCTTCGACCCTCGCCGCTATCCGTTGCACGGTAGGAATTGGCGCTGTCTGGATTATTTTGGAGAACTTTGGAGGACTGCTGACCGAAACGTCGTTGCGCGTGATCCGTATATGTTAAGAGGAACACACGTAAGCGAAAGTAGCGCGAAGTTGCACGAAGTTGTACGAAGCTGTACGAAGGCGTGTGTATTTTTAAATATACTTATCGTGTGAATCAGTGAGTTTAGTAAATCAGTGAATGTGTGGTATTTATTCGGAAAGCGGGGTGAAGGGCAGGATGGACAGTGTAGACGGCGCTAAGTTAAAAGAAGAGTTGACACAGTACGCCCAGGAAATCGGCATCGATAAAATCGGCTTTTGTTCTGCGGCGCCATTTACGGAATTACGGGAGCGGCTCGTCGAACATCGGGGCAAAGGGTACGAGTCCGGTTTTGAAGAAAAAGATATTGAGAAGCGCGTCGATCCATCACTGTCGCTACCAGGGGCGCAAAGCATCGTTGCCATTGCGCTCGCTTATCCGAGCAGACTGCCGGAACGACGCAAGCAGGTACCTGGTGCACATCGTGGTCTCATGGCGCGTGTGGCGTGGGGGCAAGACTATCACCACGTGCTCCGGGATCGCTTGCAAAAACTGAAAACCTTTTTACTCGAACGCGTCACGGGCGCGACAGCCGAAGTGATGGTCGATACGGGACCGCTGTCCGACCGTGCCGTCGCCGAGCGAGCTGGGATCGGCTGGATAGGAAAAAACACGCTCCTCATCACCCCGGAGTTCGGTTCATGGGTGTACTTAGGAGAAATGGTGACGGATGTTTATTTTCCGCCAGACGAACCGTTGCCGGACGGTTGCGGCGACTGTACGCGCTGCCTCGATGCTTGTCCGACGAGTGCTTTAGTACAGCCGCGCCAGTTAAATGCGCAGCAATGTCTCGCTTACTTGACGTTGACGCGCGATGCGCTCGCAGAGCCGTATCGGGACAAAGTCGGAACCCGCTTGTACGGTTGTGACACGTGTCAATCGGTTTGTCCTTATAACAAAGGGAAAAATGCGACCCACCATCCGGAATTTACGCCCGACCCGGACCAGAGTAAGCCGTTGCTTAAACCGTTGCTCGAGCTGAGCAACCGCGAATTCAAAGAGCAGTTCGGGCAGTCTTCCGCGGCGTGGCGCGGCAAAAAGCCGATCCAACGCAACGCCATTATTGCGCTAGCGCATTTTAAGGACGAGACAGCCGTGCCGCTGTTAGCACGCGTGCTGCAGGAAGATCCGCGGCCAGCCATTCGCGGCACGGCAGCGTGGGCATTGCACAAAATTGGCGGCCATGCGGCAGGAGCAGCTTTGGAGCAAGCGGCTGAATGCGAACGCGATGCCGACGTGCTGGCTGAAATCGCGCAGTCACACAAAAGAGAGGCTTAACTGGCTGAAGACGAGGGAGAAAATGACGATTGCGGTCGTGTATGTAGTTCTAATTTTTAGATGAAGGGAGCGGATAGAGGATGGGCGTTGCAGAAATAGTTGGCGAAACGCCTGACATCGCCTACGCGGTTGCGGACACGCCGATTGGCGCCGTAACCGTTGCGACATGGCAAGAAAAAGTGTGTTGGTTGTCTTTTGTCAGCAGTAAGCCGGCCGAGTGGGAACTTGACATGTGGTGCAAGCGTTGGTTAGGGAACGACGTGCGCTGCACAGCAGGCGAGGCTGACGTGCAGCCAGTACTTAAACAGTTGGACGAATACTTTGCGGGAAAACGCTGCTACTTCGACGTACCGATTGCTTTTCTAGGGGGCACGTCGTTTCAACAAAAAGTGTGGCAGGAGCTGTTGAACATTCCGTACGGCGAGGTGCGCACCTATAAAGAAATCGCTCAGGCGGTTGGCATTCCGAAAGCGGTGCGCGCGGTCGGCGGCGCGAACAACCGCAACCCGCTTTCCATCATCGTGCCTTGTCACCGCGTGATCGGTTCCAATGGCGCTTTAGTCGGATACGGTGGCGGCCTAGAGAAGAAAGAGTACTTGCTTAGGTTGGAAGGGTACTTGCAATGAATGACATATTAAAAAGAAGCGGACTCTCTATACAGAAAGTCCGCTTCTCGCTTTTTTGATCATATTATTTTATCAACATACCCCCATGCGCATAAGATGAAAACAACGCATCTTCAGAGTGATTTTTGGAGGGGGAACGAGTGACATGCGCATTTCAGGGCAAGGCTATGACCGCCATCGCGTACTACAATACGCCGACGAGTGGTGGAACGACTATAACCCGCGCTTTCATAAATTTGACGTCGACTGCACGAACTACGTCTCACAGTGCATGTACGCAGGAGGGTTTTCGATGCACGGTGCACCCCAGCGCGGGCAAGGCTGGTGGTATCAAGGGGGCCGGGGATCGGGTGCCCAGTGGAGCTACAGTTGGAGTGTCGCCCACAGTTTGCACACGTATTTAGCGAGCGGCAAGGCAGCTCTACCCGTGGAACGCGTCACACACCCGGCAGAATTAGAAGTTGGCGATATTATTCTTTACGACTGGGACGGTAACGGCACGTGGGGGCATAGCGTTATAGTGACTGGTTACAGTGAACACGGACCACTCGTTCACGCCCATACAGACAACAGTCGCTTTCGACTGTGGGCGTACCAAGATTCGCGCGGCTGGTCAGAGCGTACGAAGTATCAGTTTTTCCACATTGACGCTTGAATTGCGAGATACATGGTAAAGACATCGGGGGAAGTAGGGCACTGCGTCGGAAGAAATGTTGTATCGAGGAAAACTTAAACGGTCCTCCGTTCCTCCGTTCATAGAGCTAGGCAACGACGTTTTTACAAAAAAATTGCTCTTAAGTGAAACCTAATGCCGTTTCCTTTCGTAATACTCAATAGAGGAGACGGCGCTAGGCGTAACGTGCGAAGCAAGCAGCCCTGGGGCGATCGACGTAAAATGTATGCGCGGGGCAAAACTCCGTGAAATGGGCGCGCAAAACTTGTATACTTGAAGTAATCGCACGTTTTCACTTTTTGTGCATGGCAACACTTTTTTTATAAGCACTAGAGCTGCCTAGCTTGCCTAGCTGTCTAGCAGCTTAGCAGTCTGCCGCAGACGCAGCTGCATCCCCGCATACATAGGGGATCAAAAATGGATACGATGGAGGGGTTTTCATGTTCACATTTTTCAAGCGGTTAAAGACGATCACTGAAGCGACGTTAAACGACTTGCTGGATAAAGCAGAAGATCCGGTAAAAATGCTCAACCAGTATTTGCGGGACATGGGGGAAGAAATTAATACGGCCGAAGTGGCGGTAGCGAAACAGATTGCTGTCGAGAAAAAGCTAAAGCAGCAATTGGAAGACGCGGTAAAAATGGTCGAGAAGCGCGAACAGCAAGCGCTCAGGGCGCTTGAAGCTGGCAACGAAGACTTGGCGCGCCGCGCGCTTGAAGATAAGCGAGATCACCAAGAGCGGGTCAACGACTTCCAGTCGCAACATAGCACCGCTAAGGAAACGGCCGACAAGTTAGTCAAGCAGTTGGACGAAATGAAGCGCGAATACGAAAAGATGAAGAACAAGAAAGACACGTTAATCGCGCGTGCAGAAGCGGCGAAGGCGAAGAAGCAAATTAACAAAGTGATGGGCAGCATCGGTACCGACACGGGGGCGCGCGGGTTTGAGCGCATGAGTGACAAAGTGATGCAAATGGAAGCTGAAGCGGAAGCATCGGTAGACCTCACCGCCAAAAACCGCTCACTGGACGACGAGTTGGACGCATTAGGACCCACGGAAGTCGACGCTGAGTTAGAAGCATTGAAACAGCGTCTGGCGAGCAAAAACAGCAGTGCCGCCGAAACGAAGAGTGAAGAAGACAACTAATTCACCTCGCAGCTTAGGGTAGGCGGTAGGAGGGCTTCGGACGATAGCTGACGAGTGCAACGAAGTGCTTAACGTTAGCAACTTATACGTAGGGCTGCGGAACAGAGCCAAAGGAACGCTACAATGAGAGGGGATCTCCCGGTTGGAGGTCCTTTTTATTTTTCGGTGTAGTCGGCTGCGGGCAGGGGAATTATAATGGAATGTAGAGGTGACAAAGCAAATGGCCTTACACATCGTTTTAGTGGAACCAGAAATTCCGTATAATACGGGGAATATCGCCCGCACGTGTGCGGCGACTAACATGAAGCTACATCTCGTGCGGCCTCTCGGTTTTTCTACCGACGATAAATATTTGAAGCGGGCGGGGTTGGACTACTGGCACGCTGTCGACATTACGTATTACGATTCGTTTGCCGAAGTGCAGGGAGCTTTTCCCGCTGGACGCTTTTTTTATTGCACGACGAAGGCGGACAAGCGTCACAGCGACTTTGCCTTTCAAGACGGCGATTTGTTCGTCTTTGGCAAAGAATCGGCCGGTTTGCCGCAGGAGTTGCTCGCGGCGAATCGCGAGACGTGTATGCGCGTGCCGATGGGCGAGGCGGTGCGCTCGTTAAACTTGTCGAACAGTGTCGCGATCGTCGCTTACGAGGCGTTGCGGCAAATGGACTATCCGAGGTTGCGGTAGTTGCTGTGCAGGAGAAAGAGGGCTTACGAGTAGCAGCCTGTACAGGTTGTACAGGCTATGGAGCCTACGAATAGCATATCTCGGTTTCGGTTAATGGGAAAAAGGGCCGTCCGGCGAGGCGCAAGATTAACTCGCGGACAGCCCTTTTTGCATTGTTGACCCGTTTAAACCGTTCGGACCGATTAAAAGTTAAACGTCTTGTCTTCGTTGTAACCGGCGGTAAAGATGGCGCCGAGAAAAGCGACAGATACAACTAAAATGATCGCCAAACCCATCAAACTTTCGCTCCTTTACAGCTCATTTAGTTTTAGTATATACGATACGGTGGGCATATGGGAAGTCCTGCGCCGCAGGATCGTAATCCTCGACAGCCCCACAACACCTTACTGGTGCCGCTCGAGGAAGTCGAGAATGAGACGGTTTACTTTGATCTCGTTCTCCTTCTTGGTGAAGCCGTGACCTTCGTCTTCCAAGACGAGGTACTCGACGGCGACACCCCGTTCTTTGAGGGCAGCGACGATCTGATCCGATTCCGCCTTCACGACGCGCGGGTCGTTTGCTCCTTGGATGACGAGCATCGGTTTCGTCATTTGCTCCAAATACGTGATCGGCGAGTCCTTCGTCAGCCGCTCTTTATCTTCTACCGGATCGCCGAGCCACTGTTTCATCATTGGTTTCCAATGTTCCGGTACGGAGTCGAGGAAGGTGAACAAGTTACTCGGGCCGAATATGTCGACCGCGGCGCGGAAGTATTCCGGATGGCGCCCGGCGAGTAGCAATGTCATATATCCACCGTAACTGCCACCGACGACAAATAGCTTGTCGCGGTCGGAAATGCCTTGGTCGAACAGCCACTCGATGCCAGCGACGCAGTCGAGGCGCGGTCCTTCTCCCCAGTCGCCTTCGACTAATTTAGTGAAAGAGGCGCCGTAACACGTACTGCCGCGGAAGTTGGGCGCAAAGATCGTGTAGCCGCGGGCGAGTAAAAATTGGAACAAGGCGCGGAATTGCTTGCGCTCAGCCCATTGTGGTCCGCCGTGAGGCCAAAACACGGTGTAACCGTTAGCGACGCCTGCTTGTGGGTGAAACAGCAGGGCTTCGATGCGTTTACCGTCGAAGGAGTCGTAATGTACCACTTCTGGCTCGATTAATTCGTCGGGAGAGATGCCTAAGACGCGGTTTTCTGTAAGTGCTGTCCATTGTTCGCCAGGCGCTTTGCGGTAAATGTTGAAGTTATGTGTCGCGCTGCGGCCGAGTAAGTAGACGTTGCCGCTGTCGGCGACATGTAGCTGCTCGACGATCGCCACTGGGAGCGGCATAGCTGTTAGTTCTCCTGTAGCTACGTCGTAAGCGTACAGCTTGTCGGTGACGCCTTTTTCTGTCGCGAGGTACAGCGTGCCACTTTGTTTGTGCCATTTGATTTCCTTGACTTCTTCGTTTTCGATGTGCACGAGCGGTTTAAACGTGCGCGACGTTAAGTTGTAGTGAGCGACATACGAAAATTCGCGATCGTAATTCGTGACGAAGTAGAGCTCCTCGTCATTGGCAAAGACGATGTCTGTCACCGTGTGCACGACGTCGGGGGACGGCGTTAAACAGAGGTGTTCCTCGCCGACGTTGACGTATCCGAGTATGTACGTGTTCGCAAACGTTTTAATGTAAGCTAACGCGCGTTCATTCGGGCTCGTCGCGAGGAGGTAACCCGGTCCGTCACTGCCTTCGATGAGCAGTTCGTCCGTTTGCGTGCGTAAATTGCGGCGGCGAATATCGAGGAAGGTCGGGTTATTTTTACTCGACATGTAGTATACGCGTTCGCCGTCAGTCGATAAGGAGGCGAAGTAATACTTTTCCTCTTTTTCCCCTGTAATGAGCGGGAACGGCTCGCCTCCGGACGGCGGGAGGGCGTAAATTTGATAATTTTCATCCCCGTCGTGATCAAAGCCACTCAAGATGAAGTTGTTGTTCGGGTCAATTTTAATAAACTGACAGCTTTCGTCGTTCGCGGTGAGCGGGTACGGGTACGTGTTCGGCAAATCCATCGCCCACAAGTTGAACTTTCCGTTTAAATTACTGCTGAATACGAGCCGTTTTTCGTCTTTACTAACGGCAAATTGCGAGATGACGTATGTACGGAAGTACTGTTCGACATCTGGTTTTGGAAAGGGGATCATTCGTGTTTCTCCTCTCGAAAAATGATAGGGATTGCTTAAGTTACGTTTATCTTAACACAAAGTACACCGCTGCTGGCAGTTGAAAAAAGCTTGCTTTTACCTGGCTCGTTAGCGATAATAAAGAATAACCATTACGGTTTGTGTAAGTGCCGATGTTTCACGTGCACGTACTGTGTCTTTGGGAACTACGTCATTGGCGTAATTATTATTGTACGATATATTGCACACCTTCGGGTGATATATCGTGCGTTAGCCAGTGTCGACAGCAAACGTAGGCACTTACTATGTCTACGACACAAATCGTAATGACTACGGTTATCATAGGAGATGATCACGTGAATAAAATTCCTGTAACTGTCCTCAGTGGCTATTTAGGCGCAGGTAAAACGACCTTGCTCAACTATCTGTTGCAAAACGAGCACGACTTAAAAATAGCGGTCATCGTCAACGATATGAGCGAGATTAATATTGACGCCCAACTAGTGAAACAGGGGGGTGGCTTGTCGCGGACAGAAGAAAAACTTGTCGAGATGTCCAACGGCTGCATTTGCTGTACGTTGCGCGAAGACCTTCTCGTAGAAGTGGAGAAATTGGCGCGCGCGGGAGGGATCGATTACATCGTTATCGAGTCGACTGGCATTAGCGAGCCGATTCCGGTGGCACAAACTTTTTCCTACATAGACGAGGAAATGGGGATCGACTTAACGCAGTTTTGTACGTTAGATACGATGGTCACTGTCGTCGACGCGAACCGCTTTTGGCAGGACTTTCAGTCGGGGGACAGTTTACTCGACCGTAAAGAGGCGTTAGGCGAAGACGATACGCGGGAAATTGCCGACTTGTTAATTGACCAAATCGAGTTTTGCGACGTGCTGCTCCTGAATAAATGTGACCTAGTGTCTGAGGAGGCACTCGATCAATTGGAAGCTGTCTTGCGCACATTGCAGCCTACGGCCAAAATTATTCGCACTGTGAAAGGAAAGATCGACCCGCAGGAAGTGTTAAACACGGGACGCTTCGATTTTGAACGTGCCAGTGCAGCAGCTGGGTGGATTCAAGAATTGAACAACGTCCACCATACGCCCGAAACGGAAGAGTACGGGATCGGGTCTTTCGTGTACAGTCGGCGCGTGCCGTTTCATTCGGAACGGTTTTACGAGTGGTTACAGCGAATGCCGCGAAACATTGTACGGGCAAAAGGGATTACGTGGTGGGCGACGCGCAACGACGTGGCGATTTTACTGTCGCAGGCGGGGCAATCTGTGTCGATCGAACCGCTTTCGTATTGGGTCGCTTCCTTGTCAGAGGCAGAGCAGGCGCACATACGGCGCAACGAACCGGAGGCGTTAGCGGAGTGGGATGACGAAGTGGGCGATCGGATGACGAAGCTCGTCGTAATCGGGACAGCCCTCGATCGGGTAGAGATTTGCAAACAACTGGATATGTGTTTGCTGACGCCGGAAGAATACCGCGCCGATTGGAAGGCAATGTGCGATCCGTTCCAATGGACGATCGCGTAGTCTCGGCAGCTTCACGGCAACCGCTTCATTGCGGCAGCTTCACGGCGACCGCTTCATAACGACCGCTTTAAGCGGTCGTTTTTTTGCTTATTTGCCGATCTTCCTTCGTCTATTTTGCCTTCGCTTCCACTGCATCCTATGTCTCAACGGGGTATTTCATCACGTAAACGCGAGTACGACAAAAAGTTTTTTAACATTTTCCGAAAAAAAGTGTTGTCACGTCCGCCAAACTGTTATATAATAAACTCAACAACTACAAACTGTATTAATACAACTGACAGAAGTCAGAAGCAAGTGCAAATGGTACGGAACGACGGGACTCGCGTTACGGACATTACGGACATTACGGACATTACGAACGTTACGGACAGTACGAATGGAACGAACAGAACTAAACGGAACGAGCAACACGAACCAAACACATTCGGAGAACCGACAGAGGGGGAGATTTTAATGGCGGATTGTTACGATTGCAACGGAAACGGAGAAGTGACTTGCCCGGGGTGCCGTGGACGAGGCTTTGACTCGCGCGATATGACGTGTTTAGTTTGTCACGGGCGCGGTGAGACGTATTGCACGACGTGCATGGGCACGGGTGCGAGCGAAGAAGGCGTCAGTCAAGCACCGGCATCTCAGCAGCCATTGACTGCCGCTGGTTAACGAGAGCGGCAGGGTAAAGCTTAAGACGTTGTTCTTTTCCTCCACCCCGTAGCGGACGGCCCGCGCGGGGTTTTTTTTGCGCCTGTTTTTTTCAACCGACATCCAATCCCCGCAACCGCCCGGCCTTAGGAAACTTGTCGCAACTTCCGCGTACGAGCGCATACTTATATAGTATCCCCCAGATCAATCATCCGTTTCGAAGACACAACACCTTATCGACTTTCTCACCCGGCCTTCGCACCACACGAGCCAGGTCGGAGCGATCTCACAGCCGGACGCCGCTCGCACAGGGGGATTGATCGGAAGGAGAGGAAAAAACAGGTGGACATCTTAAAACGCATTGCTGAACATCGCCAAGAAGAGAAGAAGTTGGCCTGGGAAGGGACTTTCGCGGACTACTTACAAATCGTTCGCGCACAGCCGTCAGTGGCGCAGACCGCACATTCCCGCATCTATCATATGATCAAAGACGCCGGTGTCGAGGAAGCTGACGAAGGCAAATCCTACTCCTTTTTTAGCCGCGAAATATTTGGACTCGAACGCTGTATCGAGCGGTTAGTGGAAGAGTATTTTCATTCAGCGGCACGGCGCCTCGACGTCCGCAAACGCATCTTATTGTTAATGGGACCGGTGAGCGGCGGAAAATCGACGATTGTCACCTTATTAAAAGAAGGGTTAGAAAAATATTCGCGCACCGACGCCGGTGCTGTTTACGCCATTAAAGGTTGTCCGATGCACGAAGAACCGCTCCACCTTATTCCACAAACGCTGAGGCCGGAATTGGAAAAAGAGTTCGGCGTGCGCATCGAAGGGCGACTTTGTCCGTCGTGTCAATTGCGGTTAAAGACGGAGTACGCGGGTCGCGTAGAAGACATACCGGTCGAGCGCGTGTTACTGACGGAAGAAGACCGCGTCGGCATCGGTACGTTCAGCCCCTCTGATCCGAAGTCGCAAGATATTGCCGATCTAACTGGGAGTATCGATTTCTCCACGATTGCCGAATACGGCTCCGAATCTGATCCGCGCGCGTACCGCTTTGACGGCGAGCTGAATAAGGCGAACCGCGGGTTAATGGAGTTTCAGGAAATGTTGAAGTGCGACGAGAAGTTTTTGTGGAATTTGCTTTCGCTTACACAAGAGGGAAATTTTAAAGCGGGGCGGTACGCACTAATCTCCGCGGACGAACTCATTATTGCTCATACGAATGAAGCGGAGTACCGATCGTTTATTAGTAACAAAAAAAATGAGGCGCTGCAGTCGCGCATCATCGTCATGCCGGTCCCGTACAACTTAAAAGTGACACAAGAAGAAAAAATTTACTTGAAACTTATCCAACAGAGCGACATGAGCCACATTCACATCGCCCCGCACGCCTTACGGGCGGCAGCGGTGTTTAGCATTTTGACGCGGTTGCGGGAATCGAAAAAACAAGGGATGGATTTGTTGAAAAAAATGCGCCTTTACGACGGTGAAGAAGTGGAAGGGGTGAAAGGGTCCGACTTGCGCGAGCTGCAGCAGGAGTATTTGGACGAAGGGATGGACGGCGTTGATCCGCGCTACGTCATTAACCGCATCTCTAGTGCGCTCATCCGCCAAGACGCCACCTGCATTAACGCACTCGACATTTTACGCGCCTTGAAAGACGGACTCGACCAACACCCATCCATTCAAAAAGAGCAGCGCGAACGCTACCTCAACTTCGTCTCCGTCGCGCGCAAAGAATACGACGAGGCGGCGAAAAGAGAAGTGCAAAAGGCGTTCGTCTATTCATACGAAGAGTCGGCGAAAACGCTGTTAGACAATTACTTGGACAACGTGGAAGCGTACTGTAATCGGCACAAAATTCGCGACCCGATTACGGGAGAAGAACTCGATCCGGACGAGAAGTTGATGCGCTCGATCGAAGAGCAGATCGGCATTTCCGAAAATGCAAAAAAATCGTTTCGCGAAGAAATTCTCATCCGCATTTCCGCGTACGCCCGCAAAGGCAAGCGGTTTGACTACAACAGCCACGAGCGGTTGCGCGAAGCGATCCAGAAAAAACTGTTTACCGATTTAAAAGACGTCGTCAAAATTACGACGTCGGCAAAGACGCCCGACGAGAACCAGTTGAAAAAAATTAACGAGGTGACGAAGCGGCTCATTGACGAGCACAACTATTGTCCAGTTTGTGCGAACGAACTTTTGAAATACGTCGGCAGTTTGCTAAATCGGTAGGAGGGAGTGGCAATGGGCGAATCGACCTTTATCGTTTCGCGTGAAGACTGGTCGCTGCATCGAAAAGGGCACCTCGATCAACAACGGCACAAAGAAAAAGTGAAAGAGGCGATCCGCGACAATTTGCCGGATCTCATCTCCGAAGAGAGCATCATTATGTCTGACGGACGCGACGTCGTGAAAATTCCGATCCGTTCGATGGAAGAATATAAGATTCGTTACAATTACGACAAGTCGAAGCACGTCGGGCAAGGAGACGGCGATAGCCGCGTCGGCGATCTGGTAGCGCGCGGCCGCGAGCGGGGGATGGCACCCGGTCAAGGACGCGGTGCCGGCGACCAACCTGGGACAGACTATTACGAAGCGGAAATTTCCGTCGAAGAGTTAGAAGAAATGTTGTTTCGCGAATTAGCGTTGCCGAACTTAAAACCGAAGGCGGCCGACAACATCGTCACGCAGGAGACGCGCTTTAACGACGTACGTAAAACGGGACTCACGGGAAACATCGATAAGAAACGGACGATCCTCTCCGCGATCCGCCGCAACGCTTTACACGGGCGTCCCGGGTTGCATCGCATATCCGTCGACGACTTGCGTTTTAAGACGTGGGAAGAGGTGGAAATCCCGCATTCGAACGCCGTCGTCATTGCGATGATGGACACGAGCGGAAGTATGGGGATCTTCGAGAAATATATGGCGCGTAGTTTCTTTTTTTGGATGGTTCGTTTTTTGCGCACGCGCTATGAAAAGGTCGAGGTTGTGTTCATCGCTCACCATACGGAAGCGAAAGAAGTGAGCGAGGAGGCGTTTTTTTCTAAAGGAGAAAGTGGTGGGACGATTTGTTCTTCTGCCTATCAGAAAGCACTCGACATCATCGAGGAGCGGTATGCGCCGAGCCAGTACAACATATACCCGTTTCACTTCTCGGACGGCGACAATTTGACGTCGGACAACGAGCGTTGCGTACAGCTCGTGAAACAGTTGATGGGAATGTGCAATTTATTCGGGTACTGTGAAGTTAATCAGTACCAACGACATTCTAGCTTAATGTCCGTATTCAGGCGTCTCGACGCCCCGTTGTTTAAGTACTACATCATTAAAGATAAACGCGAAGTGTATCAAGCGCTGAAGACATTTTTTAAAGAAGAGGAAGCGCCTTCGGCCGGCTAAGTGGCTTGAGGCTGTAACGCTTGCCCTTGAGACGGTCGAGGATCAGCAAGAACAGCATGCCACACGTATTAGGAACAGCATATGTCTGAGCAATATGTCACACATCCTGCATGCGTCCGAAGCAAGATGCCAGACATAGACTGTCTCTAAGGCAGTCATAACGATCGCTCGTGGGGGAGGTCGACATGGCGGTAGATGATCGTAAGAAACTAGAGCGCGCGATTGCCGAAATTACGGAAATCGCGCGCGGCTTTAAGTTAGATTTTTTTCCGATGCGCTATGAAATATGTCCTTCAGATATTATTTACACGTTCGGGGCATACGGGATGCCGACCCGCTTCAGTCATTGGAGCTTCGGTAAGGCGTTTCACAAAATGAAGCTGCAGTACGACTTCAATTTAAGTAAAATATATGAACTCGTCATTAACTCTAATCCTTGTTATGCCTTTTTGCTCGAAGGAAATTCACTGATCCAGAACAAATTGATCGTGGCGCACGTGCTCGCACATAGCGACTTTTTTAAAAACAATGCCCACTTTCGCAATACGAAGCGCGATATGGTCGAAAGCATGGCTGCGAGTGCTGAACGCATTCGCGACTATGAAATACGCTACGGCAAAGACGCTGTTGAACGCTGTCTCGACGCTGTGTTGGCGATTAATGAACACGTCGATCCGAGTTTACTCCGCCCGCAACTGCGCTGGAACGCCGAGGAAGCGGAAGAGCGGGACTTGACGCGCGATTGGCGGGAGAGGGGTGAGCGAAGCCAGCGAAGTGAGCCGTACGAAGAATTGTGGGCACTCGACGAGCAGGAGAAGCAGCTTAAGCGCGAAGCAGAGCGGCGGCGAGAGCAGCCGCGCAAATTTCCACCGGAACCGGAAAAGGACCTGTTACTGTTCATTCAAGCACACAGTCCAATCTTAGAAGATTGGCAGCGCGACATCCTAACGATCTTGTGGGAAGAAATGTTGTATTTCTGGCCACAGTTGGAGACGAAAGTTATGAACGAAGGTTGGGCGTCGTATTGGCACGCGCGCATTTTGCGCGAACTCGACTTGACCGAAGAAGAGACGATCGAATTTTCCATGCTCAATGCGTCCGTCATTCAACCCGCTCGCACGAGCATTAACCCGTACCACCTCGGGGTGAAAATATTTGAGGACATCGAAAAAAGATGGGACAATCCGACGGAGGAAGAGCAGCGGCGGTTTGGCCGTAAGCCAGGCCAGGGGCGGGAAAAAATTTTTGAAGTGCGGGAGATTGAACGCGACACGTCGTTCATCCGCGATTATTTAACGAAAGACCTTCTACAGCGTCTCGACCTGTTTTTGTTCCAAAAGCACGGCAACGACTGGATCGTTTCCGATAAGGAGTGGCAATCTGTCCGCGACCAACTCGTCGCCGCGCGCGTCAACGGCGGCTTCCCGTACATTACGGTCGAGGACGGCGATTATTTACAAAATGGTGAGCTGTATTTAAAGCACCAATACGAAGGCTTGGAACTCGATGTGAAACATTTGGAAAAAGTGCTCCCGTACGTTCACGAGCTGTGGGGGCGAGTCGTCCACTTGGAGACGACGATTGAAGAGCGGCACGTCCTATTTACGTGCGACGGGAAGAAAACGAACCGGCGCTTGCTGTGAGCGCCGACAGCCTTTAATTGACGTTGACACGGTGGTAAGTGGGAAGGGAAAGCGACCCTTAGGAACGGTCTTTGTGTCGTCTTAGGAAAACAAGATCTTGGGCAAATAGTGCACGTAACACCTCTTAAGCACCGACATAGCTTAAGAGGTGTTTTTATACGAGCATGTCCAGCCAGCGCAAGTCGGCCTCTAAATGCAGTAACCCACCTTCGACGAGCAAGAGCATGTCGCGGTCTTTGGCCGCGTGCAGGTCGTTCTTAAACTGCGTCAGTTGCAAAATTTGTTTGATCACTAAGTGCCGCTGCCGCTCGATCATGCGCTGTTGCTCAGGAAAATCTATCGTGCGCGCACACAAAACTTTGAAATAAAACTCATCCTTAAGTAGCGAATGTTTGACAGGTTTTAATAGCCATTCGTGCAGTTCCGTTTTTCCTACTTCCGTAATGCGGTACTGTTTGCGGTCTCTTTCATCCTCGCCGAGTGGTTGGACGTAGCCGTCGCGTACTAACCGTTCCAGTGTCGTATACACTTGACCCGTGTTGAGCCGCCACTGGTGATAAACGAGCGCATCAAATTGCGTTTTAATTTCATAACCGTGACGCGGTTGTGTATATAGCAAACCTAAAATTGCATGTTTGACGGACATCCCGACCACCATTTCTATATTCTGTACTAAATGCGTGTCTGCTTGGGTGTCAATGCGGCTAACAGAATTGTTCGCGTACACCTACTCAAGTCACGTTTACTCGTTTTTTAACGTTTCATTCAATGAGACGTTAGCAGCTTTCCAGCCCGGGAGCAAACTCGCGAGCCCACTCGTCACAAGGGCTAACGCAAATCCGGCCCAGACCGACTTCCATGAGATGGCAAAAGGGAGCGGCATCCACAAATCGCCGTTTTGTACGGCTGTTAGGTACATCATGAGTACGCCCATCGCGCCGCCGACTAGTGCTGCCACAGTGCCGCTAATAAAGGCTTCACTCAGTATGACTTTCATTACTTGCCAGCGGGTAAAGCCGAGGGCCCGCATCGTGCCGACTTCGCCGCGGCGTGCCATCACCTGCATAAGCCACGCGTTGGCCATACCGATCCCAGCTACAATTATACTAAAGATAGCAACAGTACGGAGTAAGGTAGTCATCTTCTCCGTTTGCGCTACGCGTACTTGTAGGATGTCGGGTAAGGTGGCAATGTGCGCGATATGTGTAGCGTCGCTTTGCCAGATTAATTTTTTTACCGTTTGTTCGCGGCCGTCAGCTACGTTTAGTAACACTTCTTGCTGTGCGCCGATGTGAAAATCTCTGGCGAATGCGTCTTCGTGCACAAACCCGACGTAGCCGCCGCGCGTCATCGTCTTCACGACACCGACGACGGTAAACGGCTTTATGCCAGTCGCTGTGTCGAGTGCTATTTGTTCCCCAACCTTGCCATCCCAACGTTCGTAAGCGGTGACGCCGAGAACGACTGTGCGCGGGTTCTTTAGCTTTTCCAAAAGTTCTCCGTGTGTGTGTTGGTCGTTCGCTGCAGTTTCCCCGGAGGAAAATATAGGGGAACGCGCCATTTGTTCCTCGTTGACACCGTACACGTCGAACGTCCCTAACTGATCGCCTGCCTGCCAGTTTACGTCATTCCTCTGCACAGCAGTGGTAGATTGGACGCCGTCGATCTGTTGTAGTTGACCGATTTGCTCCGCCGAGCGCGGGCGGTCATAGTTGACCCGCACATCGCCACCGGACGTTTGTCGCGTGAGATCGATGGCTCCTTGCTCAAATGAGAGGACGAGCGAGCCGAGAAAAACGACTAAGGTGATGCCGAAACTCAAACTAGCCGCTGTCCACGCCGTACGCGATTTGTGGCGTGCGATGTTTTGCACTGTGAATCGACTCTCTCGCCCAAATAACAGGCGGTTGAGCGGAGCGGGTATCCGCTGTACGACAGCAAACGCGTACGGCAATAGTAGGGCGATACCTAGAAAAAACGGGACAAAAGCGACCATGTGGTTGACGAATAAGCTCGGTAGTAGCATGGCGAGTCCGAGTATGACTCGGGCGCTTTCGAGCGCGGGTTCAAGTGGCGTTGCCACGCCTTTAAAGACATCTACTGCACTGATACGGCTCGCGTTTACTAGCGGAACGATTGCCGCGGCGAGCGGAATGACGATACCTGCAGAAAAGGCGGCGATCATCGGCGTTAGCCACTCAATACGAAACTGTATTTTGTCTTGAAACGACTGAAACAGTATGTCGGTCAGTCCGAGCGATAACAAAAACCCTAGTCCCAGACCGAGGAGCGCCCCGGTGAAAGCGAGTAAAAACAGTTCGCGAAACAGATGGCCAGTTATTTGCCGTGGGGTATAGCCGTACGTTTTCATAATGGCAAATTCGTCGCGTCGTTCCGCGACGCTCATCGACGACGTGTTGTACATAATGAAGGCACTAAGAATCAAGCTAATGCCGCCGATGACGTACAGCATGCTGTACAATTCCGCAAAGCCGACCCCTACGCGGTGTCGGTCGGCGACGACGGCGCGTGTGCGGAGCCCCTCTTCCGGTGCCGACGCCAGCGACTCGTCCAGTTGCTCGCGCACGAATCGCGGCGCGAGATCGTCCTGAGCGCGAACGTATACTTTGTCAATGCGGCGCGTGTCTTGTTCGAGACCTGCGGCGCCTTGTTCGAGTCCCGCGTCTTGTCCAAGCCATTCTTGTAACGTCTCAAGTGGCAACAACACGTGCCACGCTCGCCCACTAGCGGCCGCCCAGCTGTCGGGATTAAAGAAAAACAAGGGGTTGCGCACGACTGCAGTCACTGTTACCTCATGTGTTTCTGAATGGTCTGTAACGTTGCGTTTACTTGTGCCACCGTAGGGGGCGCTAGGGCTATCGGACGTTCGACGGCGTGCGTCATTGTCTGAAGACCGTTGATCCGATCGATTAGCGCGTTCATCCGTCCCGCCGAAAGAAGAGTGTTCATCCGTCCCGTCGCGTCCAAGTTCGGGACGATTGCCTCTTTGTCCCAGGGTGACGCGATCACCGACTTGCACATCCCACACGGCGGCCGTTTTTTCATCGACGACGAGTCCGTCTGCAGTGAGGTCTCCCGCGAGCACTTCCAACTGCAAAATGTCGCTCGTCATGTCATCCACGCCGATGACGTTCACTTTGTGTGGTTCGTCTTGCTGGTTCTGACTGGCATTGGCTTCTGTAGACGTACGAACTTCTGTAGATGTACGGGCTTCTGTAGATGTACGAGGTAAGCGATCGAGGGAAAAAGGTACGTCTAGCCGGCCGACGGTAGCGGCAACGCCTTTTATTGCTGCGGCGCGCTCGACCCAATCGCGTGTGAGACGCCCCTCGCTACTAGAAATGTAAAAATCAGCGTTGCCGTCTGCGCGGTCAGCGATTTCTTCCAGCGTGCGCTCGGTCGTCTGCACCGTACTGAGTACGGCCGTCGTTGCGCCGACCCCGACGGCGATGGCGATGACCGTAAGGAAAGAACGCCACTTTTTACGCATTAAAATCCGCCAGGAAACCTGCCATGAGTTCATCTTTATCGGCCTCCTCGCGCAAAATTTCAGTTTCTATTTTACCGTCTTTCAGCATGAGGACGCGGTCGGCGTAACCCGCTGCGAAAATGTCGTGCGTTACCATGACGATTGTGTGGTGTTCTTCTTTGTGTAACTTAGCCAACAGCTGTAAGATGTCGTTCCCTGTTTTGCGGTCGAGATTGCCGGTCGGCTCATCAGCTAAAATAAAGCGCGGGTTAGGTGCCAATGCGCGCGCAATAGCGATGCGCTGTTGCTGACCACCACTTAAGGTGTGCGGAAACGATGGCGCTTTGTCTTCTAAATCCATTGCGGAAATTAGCTTCGTGACACGAGTTGTAATTTCAATTTGCGACACGCTGTCCGCGTGAAGCGGAAAAGCGATGTTTTCCGCCACCGTTAGCGTCGGCAACAGGCGATAGTTTTGAAAGATGAAGCCGATGTTGCGGCGGCGGAACATGGTGCGCGCTTTTTCGGATAATGTGTTTAAAGAGATGTCGTCGATGACGACTTCTCCGGTTGTCGGTACGTCCAATCCGCCGAGCAAATGCAGCAAGGTACTTTTTCCAGAGCCACTCGGGCCCATCACGGCGACGAACTCACCTTTTTTTATGCTTAGATCCACGTTAGCGAGCGCTTGGAACGTTTCATTGCCGTTCTGAAACGTGCGACTTAAATTCCGGGTAACGATCATGTTTACCTCTCCTACGGGGAATGATCAACACTTGTTAAGTGGTGTACCGTGGCCCATCCAGTGCAAGGTGACGTTGTGCATATTTGATGCATTCAACTAATTATCTTTAACGTAACGACAATCATCAATATACCGGCGATGCAGAATAGACGCAGCACATGGCGCGATTCTTTAAAAAAGAGGATACCGACGACTGCGGAGCCTAACGTACCAATTCCGGTCCAAACGGCGTAGGCAGTTGACAGTGGGATGACCTGCATTGCCGTCGACAAAAAATAAAAGCTCGTAATGAAGCCGCCATAGAGTAACAGGTTGTTCGTCCAATTGTCATGTGTGGATGTTTGTTTGATGCCGACCACCCCGACAATTTCAAACAAACCCGCGATGATAAGATAGGTCCATGCCATTTATGCCGCCCCCCGACTGGTATCGCCCGTCAACTTTAATCCGATAATAAACAATGTTAGCAGCAAGATGAGCGCAATTTTGAGTAAGCTGATTGGCTCGTGGAAAAAGAACATGTCAGCTAAGATCGTTCCACTTGCCCCGATCCCAGCAAAGACAGCGTAAACCGTGCCGATCGGTATCGCCTTGGCCGCGCGCACGAGCAAATCAAAACTGCCAAGCATCGCGATGACCGTCAGTAGGCCGATTGACCCCGTTTTTAATTGGCTGGCCCAAAAAATTTCCAGTAAGCCGCCGGCACATACGTACAACCAGGCGCGGCTAGTCGATAGACGTTGCACGCCTTCTGCAGGTTGCACGCCTTCAGCAGGTTGCACATCTTCTGCAGGTTGCACGTCCTCTGCAGGATATACGTCCACTGAAGGAGCGGTCTTAATCCTTTGCTCGACATCGCTCGCCTTTTGCGTGCGATTGGCAAGGTCTATCCTATGTGTCCGGGAAGTATTTTCTTCATTTCGATACTGGTTGATGTGGTTTGTCTGATCGAACGCATCAGCCCGCCCGCTTCTCCGTGTAGTGTCCACTCGGTTGATTCTTTCGGTTTGCGTAGTGTCGCGCGGCGGTTGTTTCGGGAAAACCGTATACCACAATCCCCAACCGACGGCGTGAACAATGAGTCCTTTCATCCACAGCGCACTTATTTTGTTGACGAAGTCATTTTGGAAATAACCGTTTTTGCCACTTAACAACCACTGTAGAAACTGCCCTTCGTATGAGCCGGCCGGTAGGTCAGCAGGCGGTACGAGGCCGAACAAAAAGATACACGCGATGTGCGCAGCGACAAAAATGGTGGCGTGGCGATAGACATAGGCGCGCTCCAACTTGGCGTGGGCTGCACCGTACAGTGGATGTTCTTCATCCTTGCGACTGCCTGGCGGAAATCGGTCTGTACTGTTGTGGCGGCTCGTTAGAAATCGCTCCGTATTGCTGTTTTTGCCGTCAGATGGCTTCATTTGCTTAACTCCTTTCGCCGTCGGTTTATGTTTTTCCTGTTAATTGCGTGTGTGACGCAAGCGTTATTGGCTAGCGGGTAACCGTAATGTTTCCAGACGTCGCTCTCAGCTGCACATCGTGTTCACCGTTACCGCTCGTACCTGACAGTGTGTGCTTGTCAGACGAACTCGACATCGTAAAATCGACCTGTTTGGAACCGGAAGTGGTCGTCGCTCGGACGGACATGTTCGGCTGCTTTTCATTTAGCTTCAGGAGAATGTTCCCGCTCGTACTCGACAGATTGATATCGGTGGCAAACGTGGCAAAATCGATCGATACGCCCCCACTCGTCGTACTGCCGCTTATGTGTCGCGCCGTCAGGCCATGGGCGTCGAAGCGACCTGACGTCGTGTCAAATTGGATGTGATCTAAGCTCAAGTCCCGCAGCTTAATGCTGCCCGACGACCCGGAGAACTGCACATTGTGTTGAAACGACTTGGGGACGTTGACCGATAGTTTCGGCCCTAACGATTGACTTAATGTAATGATCCCCAGGCGAAACTCTCCGCCTTCCATCCCGATGTCGACGCTACTGTCGCTCTTTGACAACGCGAGTTTCGGTCCGTTTTCTGTCGTCGCAAGGACGACATCTAACGTGTCGGTGTCTCCGTAGCTTACTTCGACAGGCGTGTTGCCGTGAGTGATGGCAATTGTGTCGATCCCGTTCACTTCGACCGATGCGGCATCTGTCGCTTGCTCACCTCCGAGACCAGAACAGCCAGCAACGACTAACACAGCTACCAACAATGGCAGGATGACCCTGTTTGCCATTCGCTTAATCCCTCCAATAAAAAACGTTCGCGAAGAAATGCTCGGCCTATATACTGAGTATATACATACTGAGTATACAAACGCAGCGGGGAAATGGCAACCCCAATTTTCAAATGTGAGCGCACAAAAAAAGAAGCCTGCACACAGGCTTCCAAATTCCGTTCATTTGGCTTTCTGAACCCTCAAATATACCGAAAAGGGGTCGTGTTAAATGGCCTCGTTTTCGGTACTGATCACAGATCAACGAGAACTGATCAAATAGCTGGGTTAGTACAGGCGAAAGCGGCATGTCACACGCGGTAAATGCGCGTTTCGTACGGTTTTAAGGCGAACGCCGTGAGGGGATCGTGTGGGGAGACGTCGTAATTGTGCAACAGGAGCTGATCACGGTGCAGCTGAAAAGTGTCGCAACGATAGTCGGCTTGTTGCGGCGATAAGTTACAGATGACGACGACTCGCTCGCCTGAGAGTGTCCGCGTATAAGCATAAATGTACCGATCATCCGCTAATAGTAAGTCGTACGTGCCGTAAGTAAACAGTTCATGTCCTTTTCTTAACGCGATGAGCTGTTTGTAAAAGTGTAAGATAGAGCGAGAGCCCTTGTCAGTGCTACTTATGCTCTGCTTGGCGACGTTAATCGCTTTATAATTCGGATTCACGGCGAGCCACGGAGTGCCCGTTGTAAAGCCAGCGTGGGGCGCATCGCTCCACTGCATCGGGGTGCGTGCATTGTCCCGCGCCGTCGCCCAAATCGAAGCCATAATCGTTTCGTGTGGTACGCCTGCTTCGCGCTTTAGGCGGTACGTGTTTTTTACTTTGACGTCATCATAGGCATCGATCGACGGGAAGCGGACGTTCGTCATGCCGATTTCCTGCCCTTGATAAATAAAGGGAGTGCCTTGCATTAAAAAGTACATTGCCGCCAGTGCGGTTGCGCTTTCGTACCAATACTGTTCATCGTCGCCCCACGTAGACACTGCGCGCGGAATGTCGTGGTTTTCAATGTATAAGGCGTTCCATCCTCTTCCTTCTAACCCTTTTTGCCACCGTGTGAGTACTTGTTTTAGGCCGACAATATCTACTTCCCGCCGTTCCTCCGTTTGCCACAAATCTAAATGCTCAAATTGAAAAATCATGTTCATCTTGCCGTGCGCCTCATCGACCCAAAGCGGGGCGTCTGCGGCTGACACACCGTTTGCTTCTCCTACAGTCACAATGTCGTAGTTAGCAAAGGTTCGCTCTTTCAACTCTGTTAAATAATCGTCAATACCGTCCACGTTCATATGATTGGCGAACGAGGGGACGTATTTAAGTCCGTCGGGATTCGGCATGTCGGGGAGCCCTTCCGCCTTTTTAATGTGGCTAATGGCATCAATGCGAAATCCGTCGATCCCTTTATCTAGCCACCAGTTGATCATCTCGTAAACCGCTTCGCGCACCTCGCGATTTTCCCAATTTAAATCGGGTTGTTTCCGCGAAAAGAGATGCATGTAATATTGATCAGTCTCTTCATCGTACTCCCACACCGAGCCGCCAAAAATACTTTCCCAGTTGTTCGGTTCTTTGCCATCTTTGCCGTCGCGCCATATGTACCAATCGCGCTTCGGATTGTCTTTAGATGAACGAGATTCAATAAACCACTCGTGTTCGTCGCTCGTATGATTGACGACTAAATCGATGATTAATTTCATCCCGCGTCGGTGCGTTTCTTGTAACAATTGATCAAAATCGGCCATCGTGCCAAACTCGGCCATAATCGCTTTGTAATCGCTAATATCGTAGCCGTTGTCGTCGTTGGGAGAGGCATACATCGGACAGAGCCAAAGGACATCAATACCTAAATCGCGTAAATAATCCAGTTTAGAAATAATGCCTTGTAAATCGCCGATCCCGTCGCCGTTGGAGTCCATAAAACTGCGCGGGTATATTTGGTATGCGATCGCTTCTTTCCACCATACTTTTTTCATACGTCTCGCCTCTTTCTGTGAAGCAAATAGTGCAATCGGTTGTCATACAACGCTATCGTAACAAGGTATGAAGGAAATGTAAAGTAAGGTTGGTGATTAACCGTTAATATGAATAATTAGTGACTACAATAGCTGTTGTACACACATGGGATTGCAGATTGTAATCAATTATGATAGTGTTAGTAGTGCAATCGGTTGCTCAAACTTAAGCCCTGATTTTACAGTTCGCAGCGCAGTTCACATGTGCTATGAGGCAATACGCGACATAAGGGCGCGATCCAAAGGGACAGTTTTTGAACAAAGATGTTGTTAAAGTACGTTGTCGTTGAAAAGGCGTACATATCGAATCCATGAAGGAGGAACGAAACAGATGAAGACACGGAAAGTTTTTTTAGCTATGGTCGCGCTGTTGCTCGTCGTGAGCGTCGGTTTGGTCGGTTGTTCATCGACGAGTGGTGGAGATGAGGGGAAAGGCAGTACAGAGAGTAAAGACAAGGAACAAGTTACTTTGGATGTGTTTCAATTTAAGGTAGAGTTTAAGAAAGCGTTTGAAGATGTTGCCAAAACGTATGAGAAGGAAAACAGCAATGTAAAAATTAACATCACGACTGTCGGTGGCGGCGAAGACTACGGCGCTGCGTTAAAGTCTAAGTTTGCTTCCGGCAACGAACCAGCTATTTTTAACGTCGGCGGACCGCAAGACGTTCTCGATTGGGATGGGAAACTAGCAGACCTCGCAGATACGAAAGCAGCGGCCGCGGCGTTAGAAGGCACGCTTGACGGCGTCCAAAAAGACGGAGAAACGTTAGGGCTACCTTACAACCAAGAAGGTTACGGCTTTATTTACAACAAGAAGGTTTTTGCCGAAGCTGGTATTGACGCGGACAAAATTAAGAGCTTTACAGATTTGGAAAAAGCGGTAAAGACGTTAGATGAGAAAAAAGAAAAGTTACAGCTAGACGCTGTGTTTGCGTTCCCCGCGAAAGAAACGTGGGTGACGGGGCTGCATTTGGCCAATACGTTTTTGGCTCCCGAATTTGACCACAACGTGTTAAACGCCTTCAATGCCGACACCGTAGGATTTAAGTACGAAGACGCCATGAAAAAAGTTGTGGACTTACAAAATAAATACTCCGTGCAGCCGACGGTCAGCCTCGACTACTCAAAACAAGTCGAAGAACTATTCTCGACTGAGCGTGTGGCGATCATTCAGCAAGGAAACTGGGTGTATAACTCGATTGCCGATATTGACCCGGAGCTCGCTGAAGAACATATCGGAATCATCCCGATTCCAGTGGAAGGATACGAAGAAGACGTTCTCCCTGTCGGTGTGCCGATGTACTGGGCCGTCAATAAAAACAAAGATGAGCATGTGATCGAGGAAGCGAAGAAATTTCTCGATTGGTTGTACACGAGTGAAGAAGGTAAAGAAATCGTCTTGAACGACTTTAAATTTATTCCCGCTTATGACGGTTACGATGCGGACAAGATTGCCGATCCGTTAGCGGCCACTATTTACGACTACGCCCAAAAGAAACAGACGATCGGCTGGATCTTCATGGGTGAGCCAACTGGCTGGGGACAAAATAAACTAGGGACGAACATCCAAAAGTACCTTAGTGAAAAGATGAGTTGGGACGACGTCATTAAACAGTCGCAACAAGCGTGGGAAAAGGCGCGAAAGAAATAAACGGTGCTCACAGGTAACGTTCGCAGAGGTTTTGGAAAACAAACAAAGCGGCATCGTCGGTATGCTGCTTTGTTTTCCCGCACAGTTCTTTAGAAAACGTCATTTACAGTAGGAGTGTCCGTTCATGCGAAATCGGGATGTGGCGTTTTGGGTTTTTTTAGCGCCAGTTTTAGTTGCTTTGCTAACCGTCGTCATCATGCCGTTAATTATCGGCACGTATTATTCGTTTACCGATTGGAACGGCATTGACAGCAAGCAGTTCGTCGGCTTTGCAAACTACAGTGAACTATTTCAAGACGAGGAGTTTTTAAGTGCACTGTGGTTTACGGCCAAATTCTCGATAGCCTCTGTCCTCGCAATTAATGTCATCGGCCTCGGCTTGGCCGTCATTGTGACGCAAAAAATTAAGTCGCGCTTTTTTTTGCGCACCGTCTTTTTTATGCCAAACTTAATCGGTGGCTTGATCCTGGGCTTTATTTGGCAGTTCATTTTCATTAAAGTGTTTGCCAGTTTAGGTGACCTCTTCGGGGCTCAGAACTTGCAAGGTTGGTTGTCGACGACAGAAACAGGTTTTTGGGGTCTTGTCATCTTAATGACTTGGCAAATGGCCGGTTATATTATGGTTATTTATATCGCTTATTTAGAAAATGTACCGCAAGAGTTACTCGAAGCGGCCGACTTAGACGGGGCCAATCGCTTTCAGCGCTTCCGTCACATTACGTTTCCACTCGTGGCACCAGCGTTTACCGTCAGTATGTTTTTAACGCTGTCCAATTCCTTTAAACTGTACGATCAGAACTTATCGCTGACCGCAGGTGGTCCGTACAATTCGACGCAAATGATAGCGATGGAAATTTTTAATACGGCGTTCGGTGAAAATCAAATGGCGTATGCGCAGGCGAAGGCGGTCATTTTCTTTGTGATTGTGGCAGTTATTTCCTTGACGCAAGTGTACATTAACAAAAAACGGGAGGTAGAGATGTAGTGAAAAAAAAGCACCCGTACGTTACCGAAATTTTCGGCGTGTTGTTGGCTTTATTGTGGCTCTCCCCGTTTTATTTAATGATCGTCAATTCGTTTAAAACAAAACGAGAGATTTTTACCGACACGTTGCGCATCCCAGAAGTATGGACGGTCGATAATTACGTCGAGGCGTTCGCGCAACTCGACTTTGTGCAGACGTTAATGAACTCGCTAATCATTACGGTTGTCAGTGTGACGGTGATCATCGTCTGTTCCGCCATGGCCGCTTACGCTCTTTCACGCAATAAAAGCAAGTTGAGTGGGCTGCTGTTTTTTGTGTTCGTTGCGGCGATGCTCATTCCGTTTCAGTCGGTCATGATCCCACTTGTCTCCATTTTTGGTAAAATGGAGATGTTAAATCGGATGGGGCTGATCTTTATGTACCTAGGGTTTGGCTCCAGCTTGTCGATTTTTTTATTTCACGGCACACTTAATGGGGTCCCAACGGCGCTAGATGAAGCGGCGGCAATCGACGGTTGCAACAAATATCAAACGTTTTGGCGCATTATTTTTCCGTTGTTAAAACCGATTGCTGTGACGGTCGGCATTTTAAACACGATTTGGATTTGGAATGACTATTTATTGCCCTCTCTCGTCATAAATCAAGAAGGGACGCAAACGATCCCGCTAAAAATGTTCTTCTTTTTCGGCGAATACACGAAGCAGTGGCATTTAGCGATGGCAGGGTTGACACTCGGCATCATTCCGGTCATTGTCGCTTACTTTTTTGCGCAGCGACAAATTATTAAAGGCGTCGCGGAAGGTGCGGTTAAGTAAGGGGACGACATATAGGCAATTTATGAGCGCCAGTTATTATTATTCGCGACGTGATTAAGCACTGCGTGACTATGCTCAGAGATAATATATACTGCATGATTAGGACTTACGCTATGAAGCCCAGCTTATGAAGCCCAGCGTTATTAAGCCCACACTGTTATGAAACGGGACGAGATGAAAATGTACGCTAGTTGGCGTGACGAAGTTAGGAAGGTAGATTCAACGATGGCAATTACGATCAAAGACGTGGCAAAAAAGGCGCAAGTCGCGCCTTCTACTGTGTCGCGCGTCATTGCGGACAGCCCGCGCATTAGTGAAAAAACGAAGCGGAAAGTGCGCAAAGTCATGGAAGAACTCGGGTATCATCCAAACATTAACGCGCGCAGTTTAGCGGTGAAAGCGACGCAAACGATCGGCCTCGTCATGGCGCGTTCGACGAGTCAATCGATGCACAACCCTTTTTTTCCGGAAGTCATTCGCGGCATAAGTGCGTACTGTCGACAAAAAGAGTATAGTATTTCGATGACGACTGGCGAAACGGCGGAGGAAATTTTTCAAGATGTCGTAAAGATGGTGCAAGGGAGTCGCGTCGACGGCATGCTCGTGTTGTATTCGCGTAAAGACGACCGGGTCGTGCAATATTTAAAGGAGATCGATTTTCCGTTTGTCCTCATTGGAAAGCCGCCAGCAGAAAATGCGGGGATTACTTACGTCGATAACAATAATTACCGCGCCGCAAGAGAGCTCACAGACTATTTAATCGGCCTTGGCCATGAAAAAATTGCCTACATCGGCGGGGATGTGAAGCTGACGGTCACACAAGAACGGTTCAACGGTTACAGTGAAGCGATGCGGTTAGCCAATTTCGCCGTATCAGATGACTATGTGAAGTACATCGCTTTTGAGCGGGAGGAAGGAAAGCGAGCCGTCAACGAAATTATGGACTTACCGCAGCCGCCGACGGCATTGATCGTCGCCGACGATTTAGTTGCTCTCGGCGTGTTAAGTGCGCTGCAGGAAAAACAGATAAAAGTACCTGAAGAGGTGAGCGTCGTCAGTTTTAACAATGCGCTCATATCGGAATTAGCGAGCCCGCCGTTGACGACTGTCGATATTAACATTTTTCAATTAGGCTTTGAGGCGGCGAAGTGCGTGTTGGAGCTCGTCGAGCAACCGGAGATGATGAGTAAACACGTGATTGTACCGACAGCGATTGTGAAACGAGAGACGTGTCGCCGGAGAGACTAAGCGACTTGGCAACTATCGCAATTCCTTGTGCAGCCTTTGTACGGGATTTGACTTGTATCGCTAATTTAAGCAGGCGCATGAGAACGGAGGAAAAAAGGGGTGCAATCAATGACGCACAATTGGTGGAAAGAAAGTGTCGTTTATCAAATATACCCGCGCAGTTTTATGGACAGCAACGGGGATGGGATCGGTGACTTGCAGGGCATCATTTCTAAGCTCGATTATTTGCAAACGCTCGGTGTCGACGTTATTTGGCTATCGCCGATTTATGCCTCGCCGAACGACGACAACGGCTACGATATTAGCGATTACCGCAGCATTTTGCCGGAATTCGGGACGATGGACGATTTCGATGAACTGCTCGCGGCGGCCCATGCGCGGGGATTAAAGGTCATTATGGACCTCGTCGTCAACCACACGTCCGACGAACATGCGTGGTTCGTCGAAGCGCGCCAGTCGAGAGAGAGCCCTTACCGCGACTATTACATTTGGAAACCTGGGAAGGACGGGCAGGCGCCGAACAACTGGGAAAGTAACTTTGGCGGCTCGGCTTGGGAATACGACGAGGCGACGGATGAATACTACTTGCACTTGTTTAGTAAGAAACAGCCAGACCTCAATTGGGAAAATCCGCGCATGAGACGCGACATTTACGACATGATGACGTGGTGGTTGGATAAAGGGATCGACGGGTTTCGCATGGACGTTATTAACTTTATTTCGAAACACCCCGACTTGCCTGACGGGGAACGAATCGCCGGGAAAAAATATGCGTCAGGAAGTCCGTATTACGTGAATGGGCCGCGCGTTCACGCGTTTTTACAAGAAATGAATGCGCAGGTGCTATCACGCCACGACCTACTCACCGTCGGGGAAATGCCCGGTGTGACGGTTGAGGAGGCGCAGCGCTACACTGGGGAAGACAGGCAAGAGCTCAACATGGTATTTCAGTTTGAGCACGTCGGACTCGGCAGTGGGCCGAATGGCAAGTGGAGTAACCTCTCGTGGAAGTTGCCCGACTTAAAGCGCATCCTCTCGCGGTGGCAATATGGCTTAGCGGAGACAGGGTGGAACAGCTTGTATTGGAACAACCACGATCAGCCGCGCGTCGTTTCTAAGTTTGGCGACGACGGGGCGTATCGCGTCGAAAGTGCGAAAATGCTGGCGACGTGTCTCCACCTGATGCAAGGCACGCCTTACATTTATCAAGGGGAAGAGCTCGGGATGACGAACGTCGCCTTCCCGTCGATCGCCCACTACCGCGACATTGAAACGATTAACTTTTACAACGAAGCGATGCGGCAGGAAGGCAGCGATGAAGACGACGTGCTAGCAGCAATTCACGCCATTAGCCGCGACAATGCCCGCACGCCGATGCAGTGGAACGCGGAGGAGCAGGCGGGGTTTACGACCGGGACGCCGTGGCTCGCCGTTAATCCGAATTACCGTTCGATCAATGCAGCGCAGGCGCTCAGCGACGAACACTCCGTCTTTTACTACTACCAGCAGCTCATTCGCTTGCGCAAACAATACCCGCTCATCGTTTACGGCCGGTATGAGTTACTTCTTCCGGACGACGAACAAATTTTTGCTTACACGCGGACGCTCGGAAAGGAACAGTTACTCGTCCTCTGCAATTTTTCCGCTTCGCGAGCCGTATGTGAGCTACCCGCACCGCTGTCCACCCAGCTGTCCGCTTCTAGCGCAAAGGTGTTGATCGCCAATTACGACGATCGGGAACGGGAGCAGGAGCAGGTGGACGGTTGTCTCGACCTTCGTCCGTATGAGGCGGTAGCTTTTTTACTCGAAAGGTGAGGATAGGATCGCGTGTCATTCTGTGTCATTCAATGAAAGGTTATGAAGGGAACGCTATTCGCGAGCGTTCCTCTTGCAGAAACTCGCCACAGGCCGTGGAGCAAACCGGGCGGCTGTCTCTTCAGATGAAACTTACGGGGCGCGCTGTCGCAATCGCAGCGCGCTATTTCTGTGTCCCTCACCCTATATTTTACTCACCCCAAGAAAAGTCATTGCGGTAAATCGCGTTCGGAACGCCGATGTAATCTACTTTGTTGTCGTGTTCGCTGACGATGAGTGCCCGTTCTTCGATGTTTAACGTTTCTCCAGGCGGAAATTGCACGTCCCAGTATACTGTCAAGTCGACAACTTCGCTCGGTTTTAAGGTAATCCCTTTGGCGGGGAACGGTTTGTTGTCCTTATTCACGATAATATCCTTTTGTCAAACTTAATGTTCGGGTTGTTGCTAATGAAACCTGTGATGCGTACAGGGTAATCGTTGTCGTTTCTGACCCCGATTTTTAACGGATTCGATTGTGGGAATACAGCAAATTCCCGGATTAATACCATGATGCCGGAATAGCCTCCTTCTATGACGTTGACGGTAATTTCACCGAGGTTAAGCACCTTCGTACCGTCTTTCGTTTTAAAGGAAATTTTCGTAAATGTATGGTTGCCAGGTTTTTGTGTCGACAAATCGATCGCAAGTGCTTTTTGCTCCAATTTATCTTGGGGAGGGTTTTCTTCAATCTTGAACGAATCAAGGGACACGATGTCAGTTTCAGGCAATAACTTGACCTCTTCAACGTATTGATCGTCGACTTTCAACTCCGATGAATGATTAAATGCAAGGTTTAAAATATAAGAATCGTCCTGCTCCCCCTCTTCGGCGCTAGGATCGAAATAAGCTTCGTAACTTCCTTGATTTAGGACCATTTCAAAGGTGGGGGGCGACGACTTTTTTTCGGTGGATGTGGGCTTCGTGCAACTAACGAGTAATAAGGTACTGATCAGGATTAATGTTAAGGTGCGCCGTTTGCTCATCGTTTGTTGTCTCCCCTCTAAGTTTAAGAATATAGGCCTTCCGGATGGTGGAAGGCCTTGACTTTAATGGTACTTTTGGAGGCTGTCCTTGAAAATTTGTAAGTGACCTTCTTACTAGACATATTCTTGAATTTTTCGACTGTATAAGGTGTACCGTACGCACTCGTTTGAGAAATGAATGTCCACTTGTCAAATAGGTACGGAAAGAACCAACGCTTTTTTGACCACGACAACCTCTCCTTTAACCTTAAAATTTTGTTACAGTGTTTACATTCGACACTTACAAATAACAATCCTTCTATTTTCAAATACTTTTTCTGTGAATAATTAGGATCTTTCTAGGCACTAATGCCTATTTTTCAATTTCCTGTTATGACAGGCACAACGAAATGATGAGTGGGCCTGTCTTTTGCAAAATAAATAGCATAAAAGTGTTTACATATTTGCTTTACTGTTATATAATACATAAAAACATATGCTAACTGTACTTATACAGAATAGGAGGGCTGAGTGCCAGCAGGTGGGGGGAAAAGATTGAGGATTTAGGATTGATCGATAGCACCACAGCGAAGGAGAAAAAAGGTGAATAGACAAAGCAGTGAACAAGAGAGGAACATGTGAGGAACAAGCATAATAGCGAAAGGATGAAGGGACCTCATGGAAGCTAAAACGGAGCGGCTGAACGTGATCGGGGATGTGCCCGAGGCGTACAGCGACATTTTGACGGCGGAGGCACTAGACTTCGTCGCCACGTTAGCAGAGCTATTCGAGGGACGGCGGCGAGAGTTGCTTAAGCGCCGCGAGGAGAGACAGGCAGCGTTTGATGCAGGGGAGATGGCCGATTTTTTACCGGAAACGGCACACATTCGCGAAGGTTCGTGGAAGGTGGCATCGGCTCCGCACGACTTGCGCGACCGCCGGGTAGAAATTACGGGACCGGTCGACCGCAAAATGGTCATTAACGCCTTGAATTCCGGCGCTAACGTATTTATGGCTTGCTTCGAAGATGCGAATGCGCCGACGTGGGCGAATAACATAGAAGGGCAAATTAACTTGCGCGACGCTGTTAACCGCACAATTAGTTACGTTAGTCCGGAAGGGAAGCAGTATGCGCTAAAGGAAAAATTGGCTACGCTCGCTGTGCGGCCACGCGGCTGGCACCTCGTCGAAAAGCACGTCCAATACGACGGAGAGCCAATTTCCGCTAGTTTGTTCGACTTTGGCCTCTTTTTCTTCCACAATGCGCGAACGTTGATCGCAAATGGGAGCGGCCCTTATTTTTACTTACCGAAGATGGAGAGTCATTTAGAGGCGCGGCTATGGAACGACGTGTTTAACTTTGCGGAAGATGCGCTCGGCATCCCGCGGGGGACGATTAAAGTGACGGTGCTCATCGAGACGATTTGGGCCGCCTTCGAGACAGAAGAAATTTTATACGAGCTGCGCGAGCGTTCCGCTGCCCTAAACTGTGGGCGCTGGGATTACATTTTTAGCTTTATTAAAATGTTCCGTAACCATCCCGACGTCGTGTTGCCCGACCGGGCGAGCGTGACGATGACGTCGCCCTTTATGCGCGCTTACTCACTGCACACGGTAAAAACGTGTCACAAGCGCGGTGCTCATGCGATCGGCGGCATGGCCGCGCAAATTCCAGTGAAAAACGATCCGGCAGCCAACGAAGTGGCCTTTGCGAAGGTGCGCGAGGATAAGACGCGGGAAGCGAAAGACGGCCACGACGGTACGTGGGTGGCGCACCCCGGGCTCGTACCCGTCGCCTTAGAAGTGTTTAACGCGTATATGCCTAAAGCGAACCAGATTGACAAACAGCGCGACGATGTCCAGGTGACGGCGGAGCAGTTGCTCGAAGTGCCCCAAGGGGACATAACGGAAGCGGGTCTACGGACGAACGTTCGCGTCGGGTTGCAGTATATCGAAGCGTGGTTTGCCGGGCGCGGTGCCGTGCCGATCGACAACTTGATGGAAGACGCGGCAACGGCAGAAATTTCTCGGGCGCAAGTTTGGCAGTGGATTCGCAGTCCGCAAGGGGTGTTAACGGACGGGCGAAAGGTGACTGCCGAGCTGTTTGAACAGATCTTGCAGGAGGAACGCCAGAAGCTCAGTGAAAGTTACGGTAGTGAACGTGAAAGCACCATTGCCGCAGCTAGTGACCTGTTGCAGAAAATTGTGTTAGACGACGAGTTTGTGACGTTTTTGACCTTGCCAGGATATGAACTGTTGTCGTAATTGCCGTTGTCGCAACGATTGAAAACTAACGAAGCACACATTCAGAAGAAGTGATCGCCAACTAATAGGAGGAGAAACTGTTATGACGAAAAGTGAGGAAGCGCGCAAGTTGGAGGAGAGCTGGGAGACGTATAGCCGCTGGCAAGGGATTGAACGACCCTATTCAGGAGACGACGTCGTTCGCCTGCGCGGGTCGGTGCAAATCGAATACACACTAGCGCAAATGGGTGCGGAGCGGCTGTGGGAGCTGTTGCACACAGAAGATTACGTGCACGCCCTCGGCGCGTTGACCGGTAACCAAGCGGTGCAACAAGTGAAGGCGGGTCTTAAAGCGATTTACTTGAGCGGGTGGCAGGTGGCGGCCGATGCGAACTTGGCCGGACAGATGTACCCCGACCAAAGCTTGTATCCGGCAAACAGTGTGCCCCACGTCGTCAAGCGCATCAACCAAGCGCTACAGCGTGCAGACCAAATTGACCACTCGGAAGGAAACAGCGGGAAACATTGGTTTGCGCCGATCGTCGCCGATGCCGAAGCCGGGTTCGGTGGACATTTAAACGTGTTTGAACTGATGAAATCGATGATTGAAGCTGGCGCAGCAGGGGTTCACTTCGAGGACCAACTCGCGTCGGAGAAAAAATGTGGCCACATGGGCGGTAAGGTGCTCATTCCGACACAGCAGGCGATTCAACACTTAGTTGCAGCACGGCTCGCGTCTGACGTAATGGGTGTGCCGACGCTCATCGTCGCCCGCACGGATGCGAACGCGGCGACCTTGCTGACGAGTGACGTCGATTCCCGCGACCACAAGTTTATGACTGGCGAACGCACGACAGAAGGGTTTTATAAGGTAAAGGCTGGCATTGAACAGGCGATTGCCCGCGGACTCGCTTATGCACCCTACGCCGACTTGCTCTGGTGCGAGACGTCGGAGCCGAACATCGCGGAAGCGCGCCAGTTTGCCGAGGCAATTCACAGCAAGTACCCTGGAAAACTGCTCGCCTACAACTGTTCGCCTTCGTTTAACTGGAAGAAGAAGCTCGACGATGCGGCGATCGCTTCGTTCCAGCAAGAACTCGGAAAAATGGGCTACAAGTTCCAGTTCATTACGCTCGCTGGATTCCACGCGCTCAACAACAGCATGTTTGAATTAGCGTCTGCTTATCGGGATCACGGGATGACGGCATATTCGGAATTACAGCAACGAGAATTTGCCAATGAGGCGAGCGGCTACACGGCGACGCGACACCAACGCGAAGTCGGCACCGGTTATTTTGACGAAGTCGCGCAAGTGATTACGGGTGGCACGTCGTCGACAACCGCTCTGACGGGTTCGACCGAAGAGGAACAGTTTATTTAATCGTTTCCTCATCGGTTACCCCATTCATTCGTCTCAAAAGTGGTTATGCGACTAACCAGCAGTTGAGGCAGCGGGAAGGGGGTACTGCCCACCCCCATTCCCTTTAGGTTACGAAAATCGCTACTTTTTTGTACCCTCTCCTTTACCACGCCATTACAGGAGGGGGCTTTTTTTATGATGTAGCTGCTTTGAGGGCTACTTTGATGTAGCTCCTTGATATAGCTAATTCTTTGTAGCTACAAGGTCGCCCGAGAACTCTCGTCACCGATAACGTGAGAGGTTCAATGATTATAATACTCCGGATTCACAAACCGTGCAAACGCACAAATGACGACGTCGCGGAACATGGCTACGCGCGTGATGCGGTTGTCCGTCAGCACGCCGATTGCCCCTTCGCGTTGCTTTACATTGCGTGCGCCCGTCCACTCGTCCATCACTGTCCCGAGTTCCTTTCCTTGATACAGCTGCTCGGCGACGGCAGGCGGCAGTTGCACGCGGTGCCCGCCGCCGATGCCGACCGCGCAGCTGCTCGGCGACGGCAGGCGGCAGTTGCACGCGGTGCCCGCCGCCGATGCCGACCGCGCCGTCGCTACATACGACAGCCCCCCAGTTGCAGACGAACAAACCGTGGGGCGTCTCGACGACCCCGCCTTCGAGTCCGATCCCGTACGCCAACGGTTCGCCGTATGCGCGATGTAATTCCGTGTGATTGAACCCTTCCGCGTCATGCGACTCCGAGTGTTGTACCCTCATCTGTTGTAATACCGCACGCGCGCGATTGATCGCCCCAGTAATCGTTTCTTCGTCAGAAAAGGGCTGTTTGGACACGCCGGAAGCGACAGCGATGCCGACGACAGTGCCGCCTAGCTGTAAGTCGTGGCAAGCGAGACGCACCGCGTCCACCTTCGCCGGATTTTTGGAGCCGACAGCGATTTGCATGCAATCCCCCCTAACAAAACCAACTTAAATTATACCAACCTGCAATGGGGTGGCCAAAATTACCATTGTGTGACTGCCAATAATTTCACCTGTGTCCAATGTTCTCCTGCTAATTTTAACACGTTCGGCGGTGAAGGATGTCCCGATAAGCCTCATTCTACGAGGTGGCATGTACCGTATGCAAACGTATCAAAAGAGTGTACCTATGGGATGAAAGCTGTTTCTGTACCAATAGTCGAAGATTCTATTTCGCGAAAAGGCACCCAACAGTTTCCCATTTGATTTTAAACGAGAAGAGACAACGACAAGTTTCAAAAAAAAAAGTTGGAAAATAAATGGAAACTATTGCTGTGCTAATTCGGATAATTGTTGTGTTAACATGGGGGTACTTCGCGGACGAACCCACCAAAGATGTCGCCGTAAGAACATCCGGGGGGACATTCCGCAAGTGGGATAACAAAAGAGGAGATGGTGTGAAGACATGTTTTCAAAGGCAAAAAAATCAGTCGGTACGTTTGCAATCGCGGTGACAGTTGCATTCGGGTTGATCTTTTCGGTAGGGAGTGGACAAGCTTACGCGGCAACACCTACTAGTGCGCCGTCGTCGCAAACAGTAGCTGACAAAATTATTGTTACGGGAAACCAGTACATAGGCACACCGTACCAGTTCGGGGCACGATACGGGCAAACGCGGACGTTTGACTGCTCGTCGTTCGTCAAAACGGTGTACGCGAAACATAACGTTTACTTGCCCCGTTCGTCGCGTCAACAGTCGCAAGTCGGGAAGTACGTACCTCGCAATCAATTGCAAAAAGGTGACCTCGTCTTTTTCTCGACGAGTAAATCAAAAGGGCGCGTCGGTCACGTAGGTATTTACGCTGGCAACGGTCTCCTTTTACACACATATGGACCGGGTGGCGTGCGCTACGACAGTTTGAACAAAGGTTGGTTGAACCGCGCCTACATTACGGCCAAACGGGTGCTAAAGTAATAAGACACATTCAATCTTGTTGTTCGCAACGAGAAACAGTGCAGGCTATAAAAGCTCCACGTGGTGAATCGCAAGTGAGAAATGAATAAAACAGCGTATGTAAAAAAATAGGAAGGCGTCGTATACCGCCTTCCTATTTATTAATGATTCCCTCTATTTCCTCGCGGCGCCAGTCGCCCGCACCGAGCCAAAGCGTCGGTTTTCCCGTTACCCCTGTAAACATGTCGAAGGCGACCATGTTCATGGAGAAGCACAAGTTTAAGCTTGCTGTATTGTCGACGGCGACGCGCGCGTACATGCGTCCAAGCCTGTTGACGATGAAAGAGACGAGCTGCTTGGCTACGCCTTTATTGCGAGCAGTCGGTTTTACCGCGATGATCGCTTCGTCGACGCCGTATTTGCCGACGGCGATGATGCCGACTAACTGTTTGTTGTGTACGGCGACAGCGATTGCTGTACCGAGATGTTCGCGGCCTAGCGGTAAATCGCGCAACCAGCGCAGCGCCTTGTGCGTGAGGCGCTGGTCACCGTACTTGCGCAAAAAAAGCAGTAGGCGGCTGCGGTATTTATCGAGCATTCGTAGAGGAATGTCGCGGATGACCAACGGTTTCGCCTCGCTTCGCTAAGTAATCGGCATATTGAATGAGTCGTTCGAGGGAGCGTTTGCGAATGTGCGGTTCGTCGAACTTCATCGGTTTGGCGTTCGCTTCAAACAACCAAAAACGGCGTTCTAGGTCGAGCCCTAAGTCGAGCGACATCTCGCCTAACATTTGCCCACTTTGCTGTTCAATCCGTTCGGCAATTAACACCGATGTCGTAACCGCCTGCTCGTAGACACTCCGCGCCGCGGTACCGAAGACGCGCGGCAGGACGTGCTTGACTGCGCCGATCCGCCCGCCGCGGGGGACGTGGGTCGTTATGCCGTGTGCATCGGCGATGCGGATGCCGACACCTGTTACCGTCCATTGGCCGTTACCGTTTTTTTGTACGAGGGCGCGTAAATCGAAGGGGCACCCGTCGTAGCGCAGGAGGACGATCCCTTGTTGAATCATGTAGCGCTTGCCGCGGGAGAGTGCGTCGATTTGCTTGTATAACGTTTTGAGTGACGTTGTCCGATAGCGCTTTAATTGTTTGGCGTTGCCGGTTACAACTGTTAAGCGGTATTGTGTACCTTTTTGTTGCACTTGCATAATGCCGACCCCGGCGTGGCCGTGCGCCGGTTTGACGTAAACGAGCGGGTATTGTCGTAACATGTCCGCGAGTGTCTGCTCGCTGCCCCACTCGCGCGTGTGCGGCACATAACGCTGCAAGAAGGCGTCGTCTTCACTCCACTGGACGAGGCGTTGTTTATCGAAAAAAGACGGGTTAAACAGCCTTGTTTTGCTTGAGGCCGAAAAAAGTTGCAGCGCCTGTTGCTCCGCTGACCGTTGTTCAGACAAGCGGTCGGGGATGCGGTTGTACACGACGTGGGGCCAAGGAAATGTGCAGCGAACCCACTGATTGCCGTTTGGGTGATGCGTGTATCCCTCGATTTGCGCGGTATTTTCGTCGACCCCTTCCGGAGTAAAGACGAAAACGAGTACGCCCATGCGGCGCCCCGTTTGCACAATATCACTGAAATTGGCTTTGTTGCCGCGAAAGCCCGGTTTGCTGTGATATGTGGACGTTAAAATGCCGATGAGCGGCGAAACGCGCCAGTCGTTAACGCTTACGCGTAGCGGTTGCACGGGAAAAATTAGCTCGTCTGGGAATGGTAGCCGCGAGGAGATGGCCAATTGATCTCCTCCGGCGCCAAAGGTGACCGTTACGGGTCGGTTAACCGCTTGGTTATTTTCGCGACCCGGCTTGCTCAGGTGGTTTTGTTTGCTTCGGTTACTCAGTTTACTGCGTTCGCGTGCACGTTCTTCACTGCGCGTTCTTTGTGTACGGTGTGGCACGTATACGTACCACGTCTGTTCTCTTGTCCAGACGAGTCGCTCGAGTTTCTTGTTCGTCATTGAGATGCACGTCCCCCTTGTTACTAGTACAGCACATGCAGCATACTTATTTGCCACTTCCCCCCGTAGCCCGCCAGCCGCATGTCGCTTGTGTGTAAAGGCATTAGATGAATTCAGCTAACTTTAGGCTATATTCGGTAATAAAGCGCGCCGATTGCCGTCCCGCAGAACGCAGGTCGGGATGGTAAAAGATGTGCCGTCCCGGTTTGGCGTTCACTTCGAAGAGCCAGACGCGCTGGTGGGTATCGATCCCCATATCCATCCCTAATTCACCTAATAACCCGGGGGTCGTCCCTTCAAGCGCTTGTGCAATGGCGACTGCTGCCTGTTCCAATTTTTTTTGCAATTGTGGACCGGAAGACCCGTAGTGCATCCGAAACAGTTCGTGCGCGGGAATGACCGATCCACCCGTGCGAACGTGAGTCGTGACACTGCCTGTGCCAGCAACTTTTGCCGCCGTTCCTGCTAATTTCCATTCATTGCAGGCATTTTTGTGCATGTGCAGGCGAAAGTCGACGGCGCGGTTTTCGTGCCGGATGAGGCGAATACCTTGTTGTGCGATATAGCGGTCCATGCGTGTCGCTTGCTGAGAGAAGAAATAGCGCACGAGTTTATCGAGAGATGTAAACCGTTTGAGGACGTTACGCTGTAAGGAGTGGTAACGGCAGTAATAGCTGCCTTTCGCTTGCTGTGTAATGCGGATGATCCCAAGCCCCAAGCTACCGCTGCTCGGCTTTAAGTAGAGCATTTGATGGCGGTTTAACATCTCTTGCAACTCTTTGACGCGCGGCGAATGAATCGTTTCCGGAATGTACTGAGACGCGACCGGGTGATTGTACAATTGCTCATGAATATGCCACTTGTTGAAGAACCCTTGGTTAAACCAGCGAATGTTATGTCGGTGGTTTAAGAGGCGCTCTTTACAGGCGACGACGGACGGTTCCATCTCTTGTTTGCGGTTCGGCACGCGATCGTAGACGACATCGGGGAGCGGTGTGCGTTCCGCCCGCCATACGTATTGTTTATGCGCCGGGTGATAGTGGATAAACCATCCAGTAACTGTTTCGTTCTGCCAATCGACCATGGCCGGTGTAAAGACGAAAAAAATCGGTCCGTCTGCTAGTCCTGCGACGAGAAATTGTTTGAAGAGGGATGTCCGCGCTCCGAACGGTTTTAGTGGTGAACCGGTGAACCCAGTCGTCAAAATGCCGATGACCGGCCCTAGGCGGAGCGTCCGATTGTGAAATATGACGCGCGCGGCGGAGATCGGCGGTAAGGAGAGTTCCGCGGCGACAGAGGCGGGTAAATAGATCACCTCTTCTTTTTTACCTTTAATAGAGGCGATGCGGGTGATCAGCTCTTTATTGCCGCAGCAAAGACGTACAGAAGAACCTGCCGTGCAACCGAGCTTGCGCATGATCGCGGGTGTCATAACGACAGCCTTCGTCGGTGCCGAGCGCAGGCGATGAAGGCGACATACGTACGAGTTCATGATGATCCTCCTACTTACTTTGCAGTAATGAATGGGCGTAAAGCATCGGGCGTTTAACTGCAGTGTAGTATATGTCTTTCGTGCCTGCTTGTTGAAACGAGTGGCGACCCGGTTTTGAATTAACTTCGAGTAGCCAAACGCGCCCCTGACGATCGATGCCGATGTCGATCCCCAATTCACAAAGACGGCCGTGCTCGCGTTCGATGAGCGGTGGCACCTCTTTACAAATCGTGTGCACGTGTCGTTCGATTTGCCGCATCGTCTCCGCGTCGAACGACAGCTTATGCAAGAACGGGGCGAACGGCTCGGCTTTTCCACCCCCATGCAAATTCGATGTCAAGGAACGTCGATTTCCCGTACGCACCGCCATCCCGGTTAGTTGCCACGTCCGTCGTTCGTCTTTTTGCATTAACGCGCGAACGTCGAACGGGGTGTTGTCCGGCGTATGCAAGTGGAGGTACGGTTGTAAAATGTATCGGCTCTTTCCGATAAATTGGTGTAACCAGGCGAAGGTTGTCGTTTCTGTGGCGAATGTGTGTGCGAGTGGTTCGTTCTTTTTGCTCCGGCCGAGGACGGCATACGTATTTCCTTGTTTGTGGTGAAAAATAGCGACAATGCCGTTCCCTTGACTACCTCCACTTGGCTTAGCGACAAAGGCGCCGTATTGGTGTAAATATTTTTCGGCGTCTGTCGGTTTCGTGTAACGTTCGGTCGACGGCATGTAGGCCGTAAGATTAGGCGCGCGGGAGACGATTTGCGCCAGCTGCCACTTTCCTTTCAGCGACAGTCCCAGTAGCTCCGTAAACGGGTCGCGCTCAATTAATTGCACATACGGCTTGTAACTTAAGTAATGCGCACTCGTGACGTAAAAACAGCGGTCGTAAATGACCCCTGGTATGTCTGTCTCAACTTTCACCCACTTGTTAGTCGCGTGATGGTGACGGTAACCGCGTACGCGGCGGGTGCGCCAATCGATGTGTTTCGGGCTAAAGACGACGACCGCGATTCCGAGTCGCCTGCCGATCCGCGAGAGCTGTTCGTAATAGACGCGCTCGGAAAAAGGCGGGTACTTGTTCGTCGAACAGACGATAATACCGAGTGCGTTCGCGCGACGCTGCCTGTTTGGTAGTGGCTTGGTGAGGCGTCTCATCGGATCACCTTCGTTTTGGTGCGAATCGACCTCGAACGGCTTTTTAGTGGGAATTTAGTGACGTATAAGGTGTAATCCATCGTTTTGTGGACAGAAGGACGGATGAGCAGCTCTGCATTCGCAATCGCATCGTCTGTTTTCGACGGCTTAGAGTTAATTTCTAGCAGCCAAACTTTACCCTTTTTATCGACTGCTAAATCAATGCCGAGTTCGGCGAAGTGGCCGTTAATTTGCTGCTCAAAGACGTGCGCGACTTGTAGGGCGCAGCCGCGCAAGCTAGGGAGTGTCGGTTTCGGCAAATTCGGATCGACTTGCTGTAAAATGTGCGACACCGGCGCAATGGTGCCACCGCGGGCCAAGTTAGAGACGATACTCGTATCGGCGGCGATGCGACCGACGATCGACGTAATCGTCCATTGGCCACGGCCATTTTTTTGCACGAGGGCGCGAAAATCGATGTTGCGATTGAGCGAGGTGATTAGTTGCAACCCTTGCTGCATTAAATATTTTCCTTGCCGGCTACGACGCGCCATGTGTTGGGCGACTTCCTTAAGAGATAAATCTTTTTTGGTTATCGTGCTGTTTAAAGTGGTATACTGCATGTGATAACGGCCGCCCTTGGACGTCAAGCGCATGACGCCTTGCCCCAAACTGCCATTGACCGGCTTGACATACACCGTTTCGTATTGCTTAAGCATATCTCGCAATTGCATAATTTTATCGTAGGGCCTGGTTACTGGGAGGATGGGACGCATTTTTGCATCGTGCCACAAGGCGCTATGGACTTGCCATTTATCTAAGAACTGTTCATTGAACAGTTGGACGGGGTAGCGGCGCTTGAGCCATTGGATTTTTTGCTGTAAGTGTTCGCCTGCTTCGATGCGGCGGGAAGTAATCCGGTTGTATACGACTTCGGGCAAGGGACACTTATGTTGCTCCCAGCAGCCGTTAACATTGACCCAACCGTTTATTTGTTTCCCTTGTACGTCAAGGTCTTCTGCGGTAAATACGTACAGGCGGATGCCGCGCAATAGGGCGGCTTGTTGACATTCGTTGTAAAAGCGGGTCATACTGCCGAAACGCTGGTCGTGCGCCGCTTGGCTGTTAATGCCGTTCGTAAGCACCCCTAAGAGCGGACCGAGTTGTAAGCGGTGGTGTTGCGGAAAATAGCGAATATTAACAGCTCCGTCCCCGTATAGGCCGAGTAAGCGTGCGAGGGAAGCGCGCATCCGCAGCATACGGCTTTTATTTGCCCGTTGACTAGGGGCGACGCGCACGATATTAGAAGCAGATCCGCACGATACGACGAGCGGTTCCCTTGACGATAGGCGCCACTTTTTCGTTAATAGTTGGGGGAGAACGAAGTCGACGTCTGTAGGAAAAGTGGTGTCGGGGCTGATGAACAGCTGCAATTTAACCTGATTCATGAAGATCCCCTCCGCATAAACTACTTCATAATATGTAGGCGAGTAAACGACAGTGAAAAAAAGAGGCTGAATTGGGGATAGACTTGGGGGGTACTAGCACAAATGTTGCTTTTTTTGATGATGAGTACGGTTGTCGGCGGAATCATTGGGGGTGGGACGAACCGCTTAGCGATCGCCATGTTATTTCGCCCTTATCACGCCGTACAGATCGGTTCGTGGCAGCTCCCGCTCACCCCGGGTCTCATCCCGAAACGGCGGCAAGAGTTAGCGTATCAATTAGGGCGAACGGTGCGGGAATACCTCATTAACGGTGAGGCGATTCGCCGCGTGACGGGAAGTGCAAACGCAAAGGAGCAGTTGACGAAGTGGCTCGCGCGGGAGTGGGAGGCTTGCAAGGCGCAGCACCGGGTGAAACAGTGGGTGCTCTCGCTACTAGAGCAGGAAGAAGCGTCGTTAGACTTAGAGCAGGAAATGTGCCTTGGCGATCTCGTCACGAGTGAATGGCGCTTAGAAATTGAACAGTTGGGCACGGAATGGGCTCTGCAGCTCAACCGGGCGCTCATTCGCTTTTTGACGAGTGAGGAAGGCTCGTTGGCGCTCCGGGGCATATACAGCGAATGGACGCGTTCGCGCGGCTGGGTCGGGAAAGTAACGAGTACGCTGTTCGACGAACGGCGCGCCGCCGAAAAAGGGCAAGAGTGGCTCGTACAGGCACTCGCTTCACCGCAGGGGCTTACGCTGACGCGCGCGTTACTCGCCCACGGAACAGAGGCGCTCTACGAATTGAAGGTGCGCGATGTCGTCGCTTGGTGGACGCGCCACACCGCCGCTCCCTCGGCTGTGCGTACGGAGACGATCCACCGGTTGTTGGAGAGGACGGTGCCTTACATCTTGCAAACGATCGGCGCGCGGGCTGAGGAGTTACTCGAGTTGTTGCAGCTCGATCGGTTAGTGCGCGAGCAAGTGGAGACGTTTAGTCTGCCAATGTTGGAAGAAATGATTGTGCAAGTGGCGCGGCGCGAACTGCGAATGATTACGTGGATCGGCGTGCTCATCGGTTCCTTCATCGGTCTGTTGCAAGGGGTGTTCGTCTCGTTATTCGGGTGAGCGCGCGTTGCATGTAGCGTGAAGTGTGGAGTGTGTAGTGTGTAGTGTGAAGTGTGCATGGGCCGTTAGCGCTATAGTAGTAATAGTCGTAGTAGCCGTGGGCGACAGTAGCCTCTAGGCACCAGAACCCTTATACTAGAGGGGAAGGAGTGATGGTATGGGAAACGTGTACGATAAGGCACACGCGCTCGCGCGAGAACTGCGCCAGGCGCCGGAGGTTGTCCAATTGCGGGAGATTAGTCAGCAGATCGAAACTAATCCGGAGCAAAAAAAGTTGTTACTGGCGTTTCAGCAACAACAGTTTGCCCTACAGGCGAAACAGATGCAAGGAGAGAGCCCGAGCGAAGAAGACGTAAACAAACTGAACGAACAGGTAGCAAAATTGCAGCAAGAGCCGTTGTTAGTGCAGTACTTAGAGCTGATGCAGCGCCTTAGCGTCATAACGGCCGACATTCAGCAAATTATGAGCGAGCCACTGCAAGACATTTTTCACTTCGCGGAAGGAGACATGCCGGAATGAACATGACTTGGCACGGGCAAAGTTGTTTTGAAATTGAGCACGAAGGGACGCGGCTCATTATCGACCCGTTCTTAACCGGCAATCCGCTGGCCAAAAAAGCGGCGAAAGACGTCAAGGTCGATTATATTTTACTGACGCACGGCCACAACGATCACGTCGGCGACACGGTAGCGATTGCGAAACAGAACGACGCGACGGTGATCGCCACGTTCGAACTGGCGACGTACATGGAATGGCAAGGTGTGAAAGCACACGGCATGCAACACGGTGGCAGCTACCGATTTGATTTTGGCCGCGTCAAGATGACGCTAGCGTTTCACGGTTCCGCTTACCAGCCGGACGGTGAAGAGACATTCATTTATACTGGACAGCCAGCGGGATTGTTGTTGTTCCTCGGCGACAAAACAATTTACCATGCGGGTGACACCGCACTGTTCGGCGATATGAAATTACTCGGCGAATTTGAAAACGTCGATTTGGCGATGCTGCCGATCGGCGACAACTTTACGATGGGGCCAGACGACGCCGTCATTGCGGCCGAATGGGTCGGGGCTAAAGCTGTCGTTCCGATGCACTACAACACGTTTCCGGTGATCGAACAAGACCCGCACGCCTTCGTGTGCAAGCTAGAGGCGAAAGGGATTAAAGGCTTTGTTCCGGAAAGCGGCGTCGCTTTTCGCTTTTAACTCGTGTGTATAGAGGTGGCGTACATTAACAACTTGTAAAGTCTCTGTAATCTTACTGTAACATTCCCCTGTTATGCTATAAGCACGATGAAAAACCCCCTTAATCAGCGATGTGGTCACGGAAACCACATCTTTTTTCTTTTTCAGGACCTTTTTTAACCTCGAAGCCCAGCTCCAAAACTCCATAACTCCAAAACTGAAAAATTTTATAAGTTCCGAAGTTACCAAGTTCTAAAGCCCTTAGCTTCGAGGCGCGGTGGCATGCTGCATCACCGACAAGCTGCGTACATAGACGCGGCTCTATTGCACGTTCGATGGCAGGTTAACGATTGTGTACGAGAGCTAGAACGTTAGTTTAAAGTGAGCGACAGCAATTCGTCGCCAACCTCTACGCGACCGCCTATCGCGACAACTTCGATCTCCGCGACTGCGTCCATATTCGTGACGACGAGTGGCGTAATAATCGACGGGACACGCGGTTTAATTTGCTCCCAGTCGACCGTCATTAACTGCTCCCCAGCCTTTACCGTGTCACCCGCCGCTACTGCACACTGAAAGCCCGTGCCTTCCAAGTTGACCGTATCGATGCCGAGGTGGAGTAACAGATCAATCCCTTTCGCTTGTAAGCCGATGGCGTGCAACGTTGGAGCTACTTGGACAATTTTCCCGGCTGCCGGTGCACAAACGGACGCCGACTGTGGGGCGAGTGCAATGCCGTCTCCTAACATTTTTGATGAAAAAACGTCGTCCGGCACGTCGGTTAACGGAACGATTTCTCCAGAAAACGGTGCGAGTAACGTCAGTTTCTTCTTGTTGAAATTGAATAGTTTGAGCATGTGAACCTTCCTTTGCGTTCATTTTTAATGGGAATATAAAACATAAAAACCGAGAAAAAATAACGTGATTTTTTCTCGGTTTATGCCTGATCGAATCAGTGACACACCTCAAAGTGACAAGGTATCCACTTTTGATTAACCTAAGAGTAATACAGCTGGGGACATTTGTCAATAATCGTACGAATGTGCGATAGGCTTGACGGTTACGCGCGCCATTTAGTAGACTACAGGTAGTGGTTGAATTAAAAATGCATACATGACTTATTCGTGTGTTACTGTTCGGCAGGCATCAACGGATGGGAGAAGGAATTAACTTCCTTCCCTTCGTTGGTGCCTTTTTAATTTCAACCACAAAAAACGATTGGGAGGTTATGACATTGTCTAAGGAACAACGGTTGGCGCAGCAAATTTTAGACGTGCTAGGTGGAAAAGATAATATTGCCTCTGTCAACCACTGTATGACGCGGCTCCGAGTGATGCTCCGTGACGAGAGCAAAATGGACAAACAAAAACTGTCGGCGATCAGCGGTGTTATGGGTGTCGTCGACTCGGCCGGCGAATGGCAGATCATTCTCGGACCGGGGATCGTAACGAAAGTTACACAAGAAATCGCGCGAGTCACAGGATTGACAGCGGGAGAAGTACAAGATTTACAAGCACAAATTAAAGATAAAAACCGCACCCCGTTTAAACTGTTTTTACGTAAGCTGGCAAACATTTTCGTACCGCTCATTCCGGCCATCGTCGCCAGCGGGGTCATTGCGGGAGTCAACAACATCGTCATCCAGTCGGGGGCGGATCCAGAGCACATCTTGATCAAGTTACTTAATGTGATCGGTTGGGGCGTCTTCGGTTACTTGGCGGTGTTTGTCGGGATTAACACGGCAAAAGTGTTCGGCGGTACGCCGGCATTAGGGGGCGCCGCCGGGATCTTATTAATTAACCCGGCCATTGAAGGGCTAGTCATTCAGTTGGGCTCACTGCAGATCGACCTCGTTCCCGGTCGCGGCGGTCTGATCGGGGCGATGTTAGCGGCGTGGTTTATCGCCGTTATCGAAAAAAGGATACGCAAGTATGTGCCAGCGGCGATCGACATTATCGTCACGCCGACACTCGCTTTACTCGTCACTGGTTTTGCGACGTATTTTGTCCTACAGCCGCTCGGCGGCTGGGCCTCTGACGGTATCACTTACGGCTTACAGTGGCTCATTGATCAAGGGGGGGCCCTATCCGGAGCGATCTTAGCAGGGACGTTCCTACCCCTCGTCATGACGGGCTTACACCATGGCTTAGCGCCCATCCACGCGCAATTTTTAGACAGCACGGGGATGAACCCGCTGTTGCCAATTTTGGCGATGGCCGGGGCCGGGCAAGTCGGCGCTGCGTTCGCCATCTACTTCAGAACGCGCAACGAAAAACTGCGCAACGTCGTTAAAGGGGCGCTTCCGGTAGGTATTTTAGGAATTGGGGAACCACTTATTTTCGGGGTGACATTGCCGCTCGGGCGGCCATTTATTACGGCTTGTATCGGGGCGAGCTTCGGCGGCGCCTATCAAGCAGTTATGGCGACGGCGACGAGTGGATTCGGCGTTTCCGGACTGCCGCTGACGTTTTTAATGAAGACGCCGGCAATGATTCCGCACTACTTGATCGGGATATTCCTCGCTTACTTAGGCGGATTTGTCGTGACGTACTTTTTCGGCTACAAGGAAGAGATGGCGACCAACTTTGCGCCAGACGCCGATATGCCTAGCTTGACGAAAACATCTTAAGGAGGCGTGCACTGTGGCTTTGCTCGGACAATCGCTTTATCCTTCTCTCGGCGTCGCCGAAGCGGCGCAGCATTTGCAACAAGCGCAGCGGCAAGGCTGCCGCCACCTGTTTACGTCGCTGCACTTGCCTGAGGCGAGTGCAGACGACTGGGCGTCTTTACAACAATTGTTAAAGCAGGCGGCCGCACAAGGGATGCGAGTGACGGCCGACGTTAGTCCGCTCGCCTTTGAACGGTTTGGAGCGACGCCGGACAATATCGAACCTTTGCTTGCGCTCGGCATTCACGCGCTCCGGCTCGATTACGGCTTTACATTGCAAGAGATGCAGGCGATCGCGCGTCACGACGGCGTCTCCCTCGTCATTAACGCGAGCACCGTCAGCGAAAAACAGCTCGCGGAATGGCAGGAGAACGGTCTGCCGTTAGCGAATGTAACAGCCATCCACAACTTTTATCCGCGTCCGGAGACAGGGTTGTCGCTCGACTTTTACCGTAAAAAAAGCCGCTTGTGCCGCGCCTACGGCTTGCGCGTCGGGTCCTTTCTCCCAGCGCACCGGGTGCCGCGCGGCCCTGTCTTTGCCGGCTTGCCGTCGGTCGAAGCGCATCGCTATACACCTACAGCGGTGGCTGTTGCCGAACTGCTAGCAGACGGCTTGACCGATATCGTCTACTTCGGCGATCCGGCGCCGGGAAAATCCGAATGGGAAGCGGCGGCACAAGTCGCCGCGGGCGTCATTCCGTTGCGGGTGGAGTGGTCGGCAGACGTGCCACCTGCGGCGCGCCAGTTAATGGAACAGACGCACGTGCAACGTAGTGACGTGTCCGGATGCGTCGTCCGTTCCGAGACGAGTCGCACCTATGCACAAGCTAACGGCTTGCAGATTAAACCGTTTCATGCCGCAGCGCGTCCTAAAGGCACGGTGACGATCGACAACGAAACGTACGGTCGCTACGCGGGCGAGCTGCAAATCGCGCGGACGGACTTACCCGCCGACTCACGCGTCAACGTGGTGGGGCGAGTCGTTGCAGCCGATCGTCCACTGCTTTCCTTCATTGGGCCAAACACGTCCTTCGTGTTTGCTACTGAAGGCGAAGGAGATGCGTAGGTGCAGAGGTGCCGTGGTTTGCTTGGGGAAATGCGAACAGTAATTGGAGGAAAGCACAATGACAGACAACAACTGTGCGTCTCTCACGACGGAACAAAGAAATAAAGGGTCGGAAAATTTGGACCGACTGTCCACTATTGAAATTTTACAGTGCATGAACGATGAAGATCAAACTGTCCCTGCCGTTGTTGGCAAGAACCTAGACGTCATTGCGCAAGCAGTCGACCTCATTAGTGCGCAAATGGCGCAAGGCGGGCGACTATTTTATGTCGGTGCCGGTACGAGTGGGCGTCTCGGCATTTTGGACGCCTCTGAATGTCCGCCGACATTTGGTACGGCACCGGAACTCGTACAAGGAATCATCGCTGGCGGCGACCACGCCATCCGCGAGGCGATCGAAGGGGCCGAAGACGATACCGAGCTTGGGCGGGATGACTTGGCACAGCGTCGGCTACAGCCGGAAGACGTCGTCGTCGGGATTGCCGCCAGTGGGCGTACACCTTACGTCATCGGTGCCCTCACGTATGCGAAAACGGTCGGGGCAAAGACGATTGCCCTCAGTTGTAACTCCCCGTCGCGCATCGGTGCACTGGCGGACATCGCTATCGAGATCCCCGTCGGGCCGGAAGTTCTCACCGGTTCGACCCGTTTAAAAGCGGGTACAGCACAAAAACTCGTGCTTAACATGCTTACGACGGCGACGATGGTGAAACTGGGCAAGGTGTATGGCAACTTAATGGTCGATGTGCAAGCGACGAACGAAAAGTTGCGTACGCGCTCGCTCAACATCATCCGCGACGTTACTGGAGTCGACAAGGAAACAGCGACACGTACGTATCGCGCAGCCAGTGGCAACGTAAAGGTTGCGATCGTCATGCTATTAGCGGACGTAAGCGAGGAAGTCGCTACCAAGAGTTTAGATGCGAACGGCGGTCGCATCCGCCAAGCCCTGGAACAGCTGGCGCAAAGACGGAACTAACTTGCAGACGGTTTGGGCGGCGGGTACAATAAATAGAGACAATACGCATAAGGTTTTTTTACAGCGCACGGTAATATGTGCGCTGTTCCGTTGTATATATAGAGGTAGTACGAGCGTATATGAGAGGGCATCGTTATAAGACAGGAATTTTGTTCGCTTCTATGGAGATGGCACGAATGTGTACGCCTTGGACAGACAGGTTCGGCGACGTTGTCTCTCCGGGAGTCAGAACGTGGAAGTGCGGCAAGTGGGCAACTGGAAAGTGAGGATGGTGTACCGCGATGCTCCGGTCGAAGAACAAACAATTTACCGTTATTAAAGCGTTTAACAACAACGTCGTATTAGTGAAAGGCGCTAGAGGGAAGGAAATTATTTTAATCGGCAAAGGGCTCGGCTTTAACGTAAAGAAGGGGACGCGCATTGCCCCAGACAACGACGGGATCGAAAAGACCTTTTCCTTGGACGACCCGGTAAAAAGGGAGAACTTTAACCAAATGGCCGCCCAAGTGGACGCGCACATTTTGTTAGTCGCGGAAAAAATTATCGCCATGGCCGAGGAAACGCTTGGGCCAGTGAACGAACATATTCACATCGCGTTACCCGACCATCTAAACTTTACGCTACAGCGGCTATCTAACAACTTGGAAATTCGCAACCCGTTTCGGTATCAAGTGCAGACGTTGTACAGCGATGAATACGCCGTCGCCGTCAAAGGGGCAGCATTGATCGAACAAGAACTTGGGGTAGCCATTCCAGACGATGAAATCGCCTTTATCGCGCTGCATTTACACTCAGCGCTATACGAAGAAAAACCTTGGAAGACACTCGAGTTTACCACCCTGATCCACGAGATGGTGCAACACGTGCGGGAACAGCCTGGATTTGATCTTCCGGAGACGGGTGTCAACTACGTCCGCCTCGTGACGCACTTGAGCGCGGCGCTCAAGCGTATTAGCGAAGGGGAGTCTGTGCACAATCCGCTACTCCAAAACATTCGTCGCGATTTTCCCGACGCATACCGCTTGGCCGAGGAGCTAGCCCGGATTGCACACGGCGAACTTCATTTGCTTTTTCCGGACGACGAGGTCGGATTTCTCGCCCTTCACTTGCAGCGCTTAAAACAGTGAGGCAGGTCGTGAGGCGGGGAACTGGTGGGGAGCAACGAAGGTTTGTCCAGCGAACGGGGACAAGCTCGATCGAAATGAAGAGACACTAGCCGTTAAATTGCGGGGTGTCTTTTTTTTGTAAGTAAAATCCACCTGTATTAGTCAAACTTGCAGGGCAAGTAAATAATGAAGCTCGTGGACAAACGAGGCTTACTACCTCATTGAGATGTACGCGGCTCCTCGTGTACAATGAGAGAGGATTTAGCGGACAGGTGGTCTAAAGGAAGGCAACTGGCCGTTCGCGCACGTTCGCGACTGATCGCGTACGAGCTACTCGACGTCAAAGAGACGTTCTTCCATTCTTGTTAAGATTGTTATTGGCGCCGTAAGGACGTTGTACCGTACGGCGTGAGATTGTCTGGACGTCGGGGTTAGTCGACTGATGGAGGGAATTATTTTTATGACGGAACGTTATTCGCGCTTAGCGCTTTTTTCTCCTATAGGTAAAAAAGGGGTCGAACAGTTACGGCAGTCGGCGGTGCTCATCGTCGGTGCTGGTGCACTCGGATGTCCGAATGCCGAAATGTTGACTCGCGCCGGCGTCGGACTGATTCGCTTAGTCGACCGCGATTACGTCGACTGGTCCAATTTACAGCGGCAGCCGTTGTTCGACGAACAGGATGCGCGCGACGTGCAGCCGAAGGCGGTCGCTGCCGCCAAGCGTTTGTCTGCCATCAACAGCGATGTGCGTATTGAACCGCTCGTTACCGACGTAACGGCGGAAAACGTATTCGCACTGTTGGATGGCATCGACGTCGTCATCGACGCGACGGACAATTTTGAAACACGCTATTTACTAAACGACGCCGCCTGCGAGCGACGTCTGCCGTGGCTTTACGGGGCGTGCGTCGGCGCGTACGGGGCGTCGCTGACGATCGTCCCCGGGGAAACGCCGTGTCTCGCCTGCGTGTTCGGGGAGGATATCCCTGCGCAGCGGGAAACGTGCGACACGACGGGGGTGATCGCGCCAGCGCCACAAATGGTGGCATCGTATCAAGCGGCAGAAGCGTTAAAGCTCCTGACGCACAATAAGAAGCAGTTGCGGCAGACGCTCGTCTCTTTTGACTTGTGGAAAAACGAAAACGTGGAAATCAAGGTCGGTAAAAAGCGGCGCGCTAATTGTCCGGTGTGTGGCAAATCGCCTGTCTATCCTTACTTAAGTGAGCAAAAAGGGACGAGCGCCGCTGTTTTATGCGGGCGCGATACGGTCCAAATTCGCCTGCGCAACGTACGCGGCTGGGATTTGGCGACAGTTGCGCAGGCGGCCAAGAGCATCGATCCGGAAGCAGTGGCCAACCCACATCTCGTTTCTTTCCGCGCTGACGGATGCCGGCTTGTCGTCTTTCGGGATGGGCGCGTCCTCGTGCACGGGACGAAGGATGCTGCCACCGCACGCAAGTTGTGTGCGAAGTATTTGGGGATGTGACATATGATGGCCCATCTATTTTTGTACTACACGCGTCGCTGGCACTCCCCTCCCCCCCTTGAGAATCACATGTTGTCGGTAGTTAGGATGGGGGGATGCTAAGATGGACGGATGCTAATTAGAAGGCGCACTAATTAGACCATCTGGCGCTAACTGGACATAACCGCGGAAAATGCCGGTGTTTTTTGTTTTGAACGGCGGTATAGACAATGCTTGCAAGCCCTTTAGTAACGCACTGTTCGCTTGCACAAGTTGTCTTTGTTGTACAACTTGTAGTTTGTGCGTGTCGTGGTGGTATGTGTAAGGCTTTAAAACGTTGCACCACCAATCGTACCCGAGTGTTTCTTGTTCTTCTCGCGCCAAAATCGCCGTTTTTATAGCGCTCGCTTCGGCGTGCGAGAGACGAACCCCTTCCGCCCATTGCTGCAGTAAACCATCCAGCTCGCTATGATCGGTTGCTGTCCATTGCTCCAACTCGCTACAATCGGCGGCTACTGACTGCTGGGGAGGCTCTGTAAAGTTGCCGTATTCGTCTTCTTGCCGACAAGGCGACGGTTGGACACAGTTGTCAAAAGTAAGCTTTCCCAGTAAGTGTTTGTTCACGATCGCACCTCCTTGCTACGTCGTTCTGTCTTCTTGCGCGAATCAGAATATTATCATTAAGAGGATTGGTTGAGAGAATCGGCGGAAGTCGTCTGTTGTCGGGCCAAACAGTTGTCAATGACGTTGAAAGCGTTATGTGTGAAGACGTTCGGCGGGAGAAGTTACGCGTTTTGGACATGTCTTGTACGTAAAACGAGAGGGGGATGACAGTGGAAATAGTAATTAAACCGTTGACAGAATGTACGTTTGCCGAGGCTGTACATATTTGGAACAGGAGTTTTGAAGGTTATGTCGTAAATATGACTAAGACTGCTGACAGTTTTACTGCCCGCCTCGGGTTAGAAGGATTGTCTCCAGAGCTGTCGCTCGTCGCATACGTAGGAGATACACCTGCGGGGATCGTATTGAACGGTGTAAAAACGGTGGGAGGAAAGAAAATCGCCTGGAACGGTGGGACGGGTGTCGCGACTGCCTTTAGGGGACAAGGAATTGGAAGGGCTTTAATGGAGGCAGCTATGGCCCTCTATCGTCGAGAAAAGGTAGGCATCGCTACGTTAGAAGTGTTTGCGACGAACGAAACGGCCGTATCTCTTTATAAGCGCATCGGCTACGAAATCGTCGATCGGTTATTGTTTTTAGAGCACCGCGGACGACTGGCTGCGGATTCCTTTCCGGTGACCGAAAACAGTAACTACCGAGCGATTGAAGGGTCGGCTCAGGCAGCGCGCACGTTACCGTTTTATCGATACGTTGTCCCGTGGCAAACGCAATCGGCCAATATTCGCGACGGTCAATCGCTCGTCGTGCAAACCGCAGCAGGCGAGGTGCTCGGCTACGCATTATACAAGCGCGTGTACGACGACGAGGGACAATTGACGTCCATCCTCTTATACCAATGTCAGTTGCGCGAAGATGTAGCTGAACCGGAAATAGTGATTAATGTAATGTTACGTAAGGTGTTTACTCCTTTTGAGAAGGCGTGTAAGCGGACGACATTCAATTTCTTAGCGGGCAACGAGGCGGTCGTCCGCCAACTAGAGGTTGCCGGTTTCACGTTAGCTGCGACACAATGGTTTATGGTAAAGCAAATGGACGCATGACGATCGGTGGCGTAAATAACGACGTAAATAATAAAGATGAGGTTGATTGTCGTGGAACAACTAAAGCAGACGTTAGAGCAACTTATGGAAAAAGCGGGCGGGATGTGGGCGCTTGTCGTCGACGATTTGGACCGGCAGACGCAGTGGGCCCACAATGAGGAAGAACTTTTTTATGCGGCTAGTGTAATCAAAATACCGATTATGGCTGCCGTTTTTGCCGCTGCCGCACGGGGTAATCTGCGGTTAAGCGACCGCGTCACGCTCATGCGAGAAGACATCGTCGGCGGAGCAGGCGTGTTGCAGCACATGACGCCCGGCATTCAGCTACCGATTGTCGATTTGCTCACCCTAATGATCATTCAGAGTGACAATACGGCGACGAATGTGTTGATTGACGCCGTAGGGAAACCGTTCATTCGAGAAACGATGCGCGAACTAGGGATGTCGCGCAGTGAATTTCACCACAAATTAATGATAGTGCCAGCGAAGACCAAAGGTTACAACGTGATCACCGCCGCGGACATGTCATGTCTGTTGGCTAGGCTGGCTCACGGGAAATTTTTGTCAAGACACGCGTGTGAGCAAATGATCGCAATCCTCAAGAAACAGCAATTTCGCGACTGTTTGCCGGCGCACTTGCCCGAGCACAACCCGCCATATATCAGCGTACTACCGACGTGGGAGTTGGCGCACAAGACGGGTTGGGTGACGGGCATTCGCCACGACGTCGGTATTTTTTACGTTGGTAATCGCTGTATGACTGTCGCCCTATTGTCGCGAGATGTCGACGATTTCGTTGCACGGCAGACGATGGCGGCGGTAGGTAGGCACATTTATGAGTATTTGCGCACATACTCGTAGTGGTGGTTGTCGTTGACACGCCGCTCTAGCCGAAATCGCCCCTAGTAAAGGGGCGAAGCTAGATTTACTCGCGTATGAAGCTAGATTTACTCGTGTATAACGTTATTCAGGCAGACGGCTAATTTATTCGCCTAAAATGCTTTGTTTGTGTGGTAATACGAGTGTCTTCTGTTTGTCTGTGGTAGGCGGCGTCTCTTCCGACAAGGACGTGCACTCGAGAAAGGCGAAGTGTGGACAAGTGCGGCAAAACTGTTTGTCGATCCACTCGGTCGCGTAATCGATCGCTTCATACGAGTGGTCAAAAAAATTGTTCGCGCCGATGGCATCGTACAACCTCGACTTTTTTATTACTTCTAAAGGCTGTTCCTGAATGCCGGAAATGATGACCAACCCGCTATGTTTTTTAAAGTGCTTGACGACACTTGCCAAGTAACTTTCTCCGGTCGCATCGAGAAAGGGGACGCGACTCATCCGCAAGATAAGCACTTTCGGTTTCAAGTTGATCGTTTCCATGACTCGTTTTTCGAACAGTTGGGCTACCCCGAAAAACAAAGGTCCTTCAACGGTGAAAATGCTAATTTGCGGGCAGGTACGCCCCAAGTCTTGTGGGTCGGAAACCATCTTGCGATGCTGCGACGTATGATCGGGCGCGATCGTCTGTACTTCTTGGACGTCACTCATATTTTTGACGAACAAAATAAAGGCGAGCACGAAGCCGACTTGTACAGCGAGCGTAAGGTTCGTGAACACTGTGAGCAAAAAGGTCGTCACGAGCACGAGCCGGTCGCCGCGCGTCGTTTTCAGGACGTGCATAAATTCTTGCCGTCCACTCATGTTCCACGCGACGAGCATGAGGACGGGTGCCATACTCGCTAACGGAATGTGGGCGGCGTAAGGTGCTAAGAGCAACACGATGACGAGCACGACGACACTGTGAATGACGCCGGAGAAAGCAGTGACAGCGCCGGACTTAATGTTTGTTGCCGTGCGGGCAATGGCTCCCGTCGCCGGAATGCCCCCGAAGAGCGGGACGGCCATGTTAGCCAGTCCTTGTCCAATCAGTTCCCGGTTACTGTTGTGTTTTGTGTTCGTCATGCCGTCGGCGACGACACAAGATAGTAGTGACTCAATTGCCCCGAGGGCGGCAATAATTAACGCCGGTTGGAACATTTGTTGTATGCGCTCCCAAGTGATTTCCGGCAACTGGGGAACGGGTAGGTTGTTCGGGATCCCGCCGAACTGTGAACCAATCGTCGCCACTTTACCGTTGAAGAACAGCACCGCGACGAGTGTCGAGACGACGAGGGCGACCAAGGATCCCGGTATTTTCGGAAACAGGCGCGGTGTCAATAAGATGACGGCGAAGGAAATGAGGGCGACGATTAACGCGTATGGGTTAAATGCCGCGACGTTTGCGGCAATTTCCCGCATGTTGTCGATGAATAATTCGTGTTTTTTCAAATTTTCCAATCCCAAAAAATTGCCGATCTGCCCGGCAAAAATGATGACCGCGATCCCAGAAGTAAAGCCGATCGTCACCGAGCGCGGAATAAATTTAATGTACGATCCGAGTCGAAACAGACCCATTAACAGTAAGAAAACTCCAGCCATCAATCCGGCGATAAGCAAGTTTTCATAGCCGTACTGCATCGTAATACCGAGCAAGATCGGGATAAAAGCACCCGTCGGTCCGGCAATTTGAAACCTTGAGCCGCCGAATAGCGACACGAGCACACCTGCGACGATCGTCGTATAGAGCCCGTATTCCGGTTTTACGCCAACAGCTATGGCAAACGCCATCCCGAGCGGAATGGCGATAATGCCGACGACTGCGCCGGCAATAAGGTCTTTTTTTAACGACGACCAACTGTAACCTTTAAGTGAAGCTAAGGAAGACGTATCCCGCATTGATCCCATCCTTAAGTCGTGTTATGCGATCAACCTCTCGGGTACGCTGACGGGGTTAGCTGACGGGTTCGGGACTGAGAGTTTCCCGGCTCACGTTTGCGAGCTTCACCCCTGGAGCGGTCGGCGCTCCGTTGGATCCCCCGTTCTCCAAATAGGAAATTAAGCGTTTCAAAATTCTCGCATTGCAAACAGCTACTTTACACTCTAACATTTTCCTGACTAGTTGTAAAGTAAACCGTTTTTATTTACGCTTTGTAAAGAGGGAGGTGGAAAGAAATTGCAGCTACACGAAGATTTCAAAACGCAAATAAAACGCGCGTTCGGCGAACGAGGGCGTCGGTGGTTGGATCACTTGCCACACCTTTTGCACGCTTGCCAACAAAAATGGCAATTGCGGAATAGCCACCCCGCTCCTAGACTGTCTTACAACTTCGTCTGTTTTGCGGAATCGCCTGCGTTCGGTGAGGTCGTACTCAAAATCGGAGTACCACATTCCGAGTTGTATACGGAAATGAGGGCTCTGTCCTTCTTCGACGGTCGTCGCATGTGTAAGCTGTATGACACTAGTGAGGCGCTCGGTGCGTTACTGATCGAACGCATCCGTCCCGGAACAGATTTGACAGCATTGGCGAGCAACAGTGAGCGCATCGCCATCGCTGCAGAGGTGATTTCCACGTTATATGTGCCTTCGCCAACCGATTGCGTGCTACCGACTTACGGCGAATGGCTGGAAGGAGCATTTCAGAGGGCTCGGGAAGAAAATGTGGTCGGAGAACAGATGCTTCATTTTATAGCTACCGCCGAAAGGTTGTTTCAAGAAATAGCGGCGCCGCATCGTCCGCAAGTGCTGTTGCACGGTGATTTGCACCACTACAACATACTGCAGGATGAAGGTGGAAGCTGGAAAGCGATCGACCCGAAAGGAGTTGTTGGGGTGCCCTGTCTGGAGCCGGCGCGGTTTATGGAGAACCAGTTGGACATGGTCAGCGCCGCGGACAAGGCAAATTGTCTCCAGGAAATGATCGCTGTGTTCAGTCATAAGTTCGGCGAATCGCAGCGGACGATGGCTAGCTGTTTGTTTGTCGATGCGGTGCTCAGTACGTGTTGGCACTTTGAAGATCGTACAGATGGTGCAAGAGGAGGAGAAGGAGTAGGGGATAAGTCACTCGATGCCCCTACGGAACGTGAGGAACATGAGGAACGTGAGGAACGTGAAAAACTTAACGCAGCCATCGATCAATGCGCCCTTATTCTCGACTTTTTGCAGTCTTGCTGATAGACGTCCCTAGCAGTGGCACCGTCTGCGAAATGTTGAATAGTCCAGACGATTAACACTCACGCCTATGTCAATGATTATATTTATGGTAATATTTTACGAGATACCCCTAAGTGAGGAGTGGCAGTGACATGTTCACATCCTACAGTAAACTAGCGACAGAAGTATACGATATTGACAAGCCTGTCGGCCATTCTTTCGGCGATATAGAATTTTATCGGGAACGGTTACGGGAATGTACCGGGCGCATTCTCGAACCGGCGGTCGGCTCGGGACGGCTCTTGATCCCGCTGCTAGAGGCCGGATTAACGGTGGACGGCATGGACAATTCCCCGGAGATGCTCGCTTCGTGCCGCGCGCGTTGTCAGGAAAGGCGATTAGCGCCTCTGCTGTACAAAGAAAACATGCAGGACTTCTCGTTGCCTCACAAATACGAGGCGATTATCGTTCCAGCGGGGTCGTTCATGTTGCTGGAAAAACGAGACGACTCGCTAGCGGCGCTGCAATGTTTTTACGACCATTTGCTTCCCGGCGGTCGACTACTGCTCGATCTTGAACTACAGACTGATTTCGATATGCACGCGAGTTCGACGAAAACGTGGCAGACACCCGATGGCGCTGTCATTACGATGGAAGCGAGACTAGTGGAAGTTGACTTTCTTAATCAATATACGGTGACGTATCTGAAGTATGAAAAATGGCGCGATGGCCAACTCGTTCAAACCGAACTTCAACGCTTCCCACTGCGCTGGTATGGCGTTGAGGAGTTTAAGTTAGTGCTTGAGCACATTGGATTTACAGATATTGTTATTTCCTCTAACTACGAATTTGGTCGCGCTCCGAAAAGCGCCAGCGACTGTTTGACGTTTGAAGCGTACCGAAGGTAGAGGCTGCTGCGATCGCCAGCCAACAGGTTCCGCCTGGAGCTTCTAGGCGCATTGGCTGTCGTTAGCCGAGGCGTTCGCTAGATAAAAAAAGATGCGGTCCTGCGTGAATCTATGGCATAATAGCTAAAAAGCGAAACTTATGGCGAAGGAGAATGGCCAGTGCCGATTAAAGTACCCGAGAACTTGCCAGCTACAAAAACGCTAGCCGCGGAAAACATCTTTATTATGGACGAACAGCGAGCGGTGAGCCAAGATATCCGTCCGCTGAAGATCGTTATTTTAAATTTAATGCCGTTAAAGACGGTTACAGAAACGCAGCTGTTGCGCCTCTTAGCGAATACACCGCTACAAGTAGAGGTTACGTTTCTGCACACAGCGACGTATACGCCAAAAAATACGCCAAGTTCCCATTTGAATGCTTTTTACAAGACGTTTGCGGAAGTGAGGCAGCACAAGTTTGACGGGATGGTCGTAACGGGGGCGCCGGTCGAACACTTGCCGTTCGAAGACGTCGATTATTGGCCGGAATTCGCGGAAATGATGGATTGGAAAGACGAGCACGTGACGTCGACGCTGCACATATGCTGGGGGGCGCAAGCTGGTCTCTATCACCGCTTTCGGATCCCGAAGTACCCGCTAGAGAAAAAGTTGTTCGGCGTGTTTGCGCATACAGTGGCGACAAAAAACACTAAATTGCTGCGTGGGTTCGACGATGTGATGTACATTCCCCACTCGCGCTACACGGAAGTGAGACGCGCGGACATCGAACGAGTCGATGAGTTGGAAATTCTCGTCGCATCAGAAGAAGCGGGTGTGGCGATTGTCCGCACGAAAGACCGGCGGCAAATATATGCGTTCGGGCATTCGGAATACGACCAGATGACGCTGCGCGACGAATATGAACGTGATGTGGAGAAGGGGATTCCGATCCAGCTCCCCGCAAACTATTTCCCTGGAAATGACGTGGAAAAACCGCCCGTCGTCAGTTGGCGGGCACATGCGCATTTGCTGTTCGCAAATTGGTTGAACTATTACGTATATCAAGAGACTCCGTACGAGTTGTAGTAAGCTTTAGCCGACGGGTGGATCGCCGCACGGCAAGAGTGAAGGCGATTAATTATCTTTTCGGATATTGGTCACCCCATATCGGTACGTCGGTATGACCGCATGGTGTACGGAGGTGAACCGTGTAGGCAGTGCAGCTGGGGCAATGGGCGTCACTGTTGTTACGTCTATTGCCAAGCGTTTAGTCGCGTTGTGATCGTGTGGTGAACCCCGTGAACAGACGTTAAACTCGTTAGGTAAACTTGTCAGCCTACCAGGACGAAGGCTGACAAGTGCTACGTTTTTTTGCCGTTAAGCGATCGTCAAGACGGGGTGTGCCGCTGCGAGGTCGACGAAGCGAGCCATGTTCGATATTTCTCCGACGACTAATTCGTTTTCGAGCGCATAGTAATCGACACACGTTTTACAGGCGTAGATCGGGACTCCTTGCGCATAGAGCTCTTGCATATGCAGTGAGGCGAGGGACTGATTCGTTAAGGTAAACACGCCGCGGTTCATGCAGAAAATAGCAGCCGGTAGCGTGTCTTCTTGTTTTAACAATGTTAAAAATGATTCGAGGACTGTTTCTCCGAGTTGGCGGTCGCCGTTTCCGAACGTATCTGTACTAAGTAAAACTACTTTATTTTCCATGAAAAGTCACCTTCCGCGTTTTTTGTGTTTAGTGACGCTGTTTAATTGTATCAAAAAGGCTTGTTTGCGATAAGAATACAGCAAGTGCTGCGGCGATCGACACATCAAATGTGACAATAGAGAGGCGTAGTAAGGTGACTGTTTGCCCTATCTGCTCTTGGTGAGCCATTCAGCTTTAGTGGGCCGGTAATGTAGCTGGTGAGCGGTCCATTTGATACAATCGACAGAAGACGTTATGCCACATAGACGTCGTTCCACATAATTGTAACTCTTCGAACGTCCACGGACCTTTAGTTTGCCGACGAGTGATCCGCCGTCGGAACAATACGGAACATATTGATGAATGGGGGAGCACCGATGAATAATCAGTTAAACAAAGCGAGCGGTGTGCCGCTCTATTATCAATTAAAACAGTGGATCGTCGACCGAATCGAAGAAGGTCGCTGGAAAGCAGGCAGTATGTTACCTTCGGAAAGGGAATTGAGCGCGCAGTTTCACATTAGCCGCGTGACCGTTAGACAAGCGCTTTCAGGGTTAGTATCGGAAGGGATTTTAACGCGCGAACATGGCAAAGGCACTTTTGTCGCCGAACGAAAAATCGTGCAAGGGCAACGGCTACTCAGTTTTAGCGAAGATATGCGCACGCGAGGGATGGCCCCCGGAGCTACTGTGATCGACGTATGTGTTCACTACGAAGTGCCGCTGGAGATTCGGACGATCCTCTGTGGGGAAGAGGAAGGGGGACCGATTTTATCAGTCGAACGCCTACGGTTAGCAGATCGGCAACCGATGTGCATCGAAAAAAGTCATTTGCCGTTAAACCGGTTTCCGGGGTTAGAAACGGTCGATTTAACGAATAAGTCACTGTACCGCACGTTAACAGAAACGTACGGGATACGCCTAGCGAAGGCGAAACAGACCGTTGAAGTGGCGCTGCCTAGCGAGCGAGAAGCGGCGTTGCTGGAAATCGGGTGCGACGTACCGGTGTTTTGCTTTAAACATATTACGTACGACCACCAAGGGCAGCCTTTCGAGTATGCGCTATCCGTATACCGCGGCGATCGATATCAGTTGCACACGGACGTGCTTCGTTAACGAAGCATGTTTGCCTCGCCGAGGCAATTTTCGTGGCTACGTGAAATAGCGGTTGACAAAAGAAGGCTAACGCGGCTAAACTGGTATTAACCAGTTAATATTGGTTAATACCAGTAAACGAAGAATGAGGTGCTAACATGTCAGTGACGCGCGCATTTGGTCAACATGTGACGACAATTTTGAAAAAAACGTTAAACGAGCAGCATGAACACATTGTAGAAGCAGCACACTTAGTGAAGGAGTCAATCAAACAAGGTGGTCGGTTTTACGTTTTTGGCAGTGGGCACTCGCACATGATTGCCGAGGAATTGTACAATCGCGCGGGAGGCTTGGCACTCGTGTCGGCGATTTTGGAGCCTGCCTTAATGCTCCACGAAGCACCGAATAAGAGTACTTACCTCGAGCGGTTGGGCGGCTACGCAGAAGTTATGCTAAACATTAATGGAGTCACTGCTAAAGACACGTTAATGATCGTGTCGAATTCCGGTAGAAATCCGGTAATTGTTGAAATGGCACTCCGGGCGAAAGAGATGGGGCTAAATGTTATTGCGATGACGAGTCTCGCCCATGCAAAAAATGTGACTTCGCGCCATCATTCGGGCAAGCGGTTGTTCGAGATCGCCGATGTCGTCCTCGACAACGGGGCGTTATTTGGAGATGCTGCCTTTCCGTTAGCGGGATTGGAGACACCGGTTGGGGCGACGTCGAGCGTTACCGGTATTGCTCTCGCACAGTCGCTCATCGTCACCACAGTAGACGCCTTGATTAAAGACGGGATTAAGCCGCCTGTCTTTCGCAGTAGCAATGTCGACGGTGCGGATGCGTATAATGACCAGCTCTTTGCCAAATATGTAAAATAGGTTGACGCAATGGGGGATCGCGGTGAAAACAGCAGTTGTTTTAGCAGCGGGAACAGGTAAAAAAATGTGGCCGTACAGCGATTATTGGCCGAAGGCGGCACTTCCAATCGGCGGGCGGCCCAACGTGGAGCGGCTCGTGCAGCAGCTACAGACGCTCGACTTCGAACGAATCATCGTTGCTGTGGACTATTTGGAGCGACGGCTGCGGTACGTATTGGAAGGGATTCGCGGTGTGGACATTGTGTCTGTGTCTCGTCCAAATGGGACAGCCGACACGTTGGAACAAGTGATCGGCGCGGTTGCCGACGAAAATCTGCTCGTCGTATACGGCGACATCGTTTTGACGCAACAAACGTTGACCGAGTTTGTGCAGCGGTATCGAAAAGAAGGCTGCGATGCGTTACTTCTGGCGACGCCGCTCGCAGGTGAACGAGCACAAGATTGGTTTTGTGCGCGCAGTACAGCGACAGGAAAAGTAGCGCACATTTACGGTCATCCGCGACCGCATTACGTCGATCACCGCTTACTCGGTGTTTACGCGGTTCGGACGGAAAACGTGTGCCGTGCGTTGCGCAAAAATCCCGGGACGATGCTGGACGTCAGTGTCGGTGTGATGCCTCCGCTCGAAGCGGAACTGGAACAGTCGTTACAATTACTCGTGGAAGCAGGCGACGATGTCCAGCTTCATACGGCCGCGAGCGGCGCCGTCGACCTCGACAAACCGTGGCACCTATTAGAGGCGAACCAATTAATCGCCTTGGACGAAGTGGCGACTCTAACCGAAAGCGACATTCCGGCGACGGCGACAATTCACCCGACGGCGGAAATCGCGGGAAACGTCGTGTTAGGCGAAGGGGTGACGATCGGGCGCAACGTATACATTAAAGGTAATGCGGTGATCGGAGCGGGGACAGTGATCGACAACGGGGCGGTTATTGGCGAAAATGTCGTCATCGGCAAACATTGTTCCGTAGAAAATTATTGTCACATTGGAGCATGCAGCTGTATCGGCGGCCGCAGTCGCGTCGGGCACTGTGCCGAATTTCAAGGCGTGATGTTCCCTAACGTCAGTTTCATTCATTACGGCGAAGTGTTCGGGGTGGTCGGGACGTCTACCGATATCGCCGCCGGTGTGACGGTTGGGATCGCCCGGTTCGACGATTCGGCGCAGCGACAAGTCGTTAACGGCAGAGTAGAAACCCCTACATCATTCGGCAATGCGGTGTACATTGGCGATTACACGCGCACCGGCATCGCCAGTCAGTTTATGCCTGGGGTAAAAATAGGTAGTAACTGTGCCATCGGTCCCGCCGTCGTCGTACAAAAGGACGTTCCTTCGCAAACACTCCTCTACGCGGAACAGACCGTCGTGCAAAAACCGTGGGGGTCGGAACGGTACGGGTGGTAGCCGGGATCGCGGGAGACAACAGTGGTCCCTGTGCAAGGTGACTATATACGAAAACACACCTGTGCGAAACGAACGATAAAAACGTTAATTTCGCACAGGTCACACCCTTCATGAGGCACGGCGCGCCGCTTGAATACCTTTCTAAATATGTGACGCGTATAGCCACGTGTATGCTAAAATAAAACTTGTAAGCGCATGCGCGGTGTCGACGCATTGCAATCGTAAGCGGGCGAGAAAGGGGTGAAGCCATGCCTGCTGTGACAGTTTTTTGGTTATTCGTTCCGACGACGACGATTGTCTTATTATCTTTAATCACACTTATTCGCCATAAAAGGAGGGAGCGCTAATGTCTATATCGACGCCAACATTGGTCGTTTTTATTGTTTATTTATTGGGGATGTTGGCAATTGGCGCGTGGACGTACAAAAAGACGGATACGATTGCCGACTTTTTTTTAGGCGGACGGCAAATGAATAGCTGGGTCACGGCGATGAGTGCGCAAGCATCCGATATGAGCGGTTGGTTACTACTCGCGATGCCCGGCGCGATTTACGTGACGGGAATTAACGGTTTGTGGATGGGGATTGGACTAGCTGTCGGCACGTATTTAAACTGGCAGTTCGTCGCCACGCGTTTACGCAGGTACACCGAAATTAACCATTCCATTACCATATCCGCTTATTTGGAAAACCGCTTTCGCGACAAATCAAAGTTGCTGCGGGTCATTTCTGCAGTGATGACGCTTACGTTCTTCCTGTTTTACACCGCTTCCGGATTTCTCGGTAGTGCCAAGTTATTTGAAGCGACGTTTAACATGAATTTTGACGTTGCATTGTTCGCTGGCGCGCTCGTCGTCGTCGGATATACGTTTTTAGGTGGCTTTTTAGCTGTCAGTTTGACCGACTTTGTGCAAGGTGTACTCATGTTTTTGACCCTTTTAATTATCCCGTTCGTTTTGTTCGGAATGCTCGGTGGTTTCGGAAGTGCGATGGACGCGGTGGCGCAGGTGAATCCGGATTTGTTGGACATAACGAAAACGGTTAAGTTGACGGAAGGCGGGGAGTGGATAACAAAGTCCGCTGCCATCAGTACGATCGGAACAATTTCTTTGCTCGCGTGGGGTGTCGGCTACTTTGGGCAACCGCACATTTTGGTGCGTTTTATGGGCATTCGCTCGGCACGCGACATTCCGGCAGCGCGGTTTATCGGTGTAACGTGGGTCGTGTTGTCCTTGCTCGGCGCCGGTTTTGTCGGTTTACTTGGCATCGCTTATTTCTCGACTCCACTTGCAGACAGTGAAACCGTCCTCATCCAGCTCGCGCAAACGCTGCTCAATCCGTGGGTCGCGGGTATCGTCATAGCTGCCATTTTTGCCGCGATTATGAGCACCGTCGATTCACAGTTGTTAGTCAGTTCGAGTGCGCTAGCGGAAGACTTTTATAAGTCGATTATCCGCAAAAACGCGAGTGACGCGGAGCTCGTCTGGGTGAGTCGCCTAACTGTACTCGCGATTACGATCGCTGCTGTCCTTTTAGCGCGAAACGCGAAAGAAAGCGTGATGGGGATGGTCTCTTACGCTTGGGCCGGTTTTGGTAGCGCCTTCGGTCCGGTCATCTTGCTGTCGCTCTTTTGGAAAAGGATGACGCGCAACGGCGCGTTAGCGGGGATGATTACGGGCGGGGTAACGGTCATCTTGTGGCAGAATGTTAAAGTTTTGGAGAGCACCGGTTTGTATGAACTCGTACCCGGATTTATATTAGGCTTAGTCGCGATCGTCGTCGTCAGTTTGCTCGATAAGAAACCGGCAGAGGAAATTATGCAGGAATTCGAGCGAGCGAAACGCCCGTTGCCGAATGAGTGATTTTTATTTTCTGTAGAAAAAGTCGAGCGTGTTCCGATAGCGCCTCAAATCGTCTCAAGTAACTCTCGATATTTTTTCTTACTAGCTGGTTTTGGCAAAGCGGCCATGTATCCGTTTACCGACAATACGAGACCGGAGCTGCTTACGCGGACAGCCCACGCGTAACAAAAACCGATGGCGAAGCCGATGCTACTACCGAAGAGATGGTCGTCGAACATCAAATACGCGCCACCCTCAGCTAATCTTATCGGCCACGCACCAATGCGGCGCTGTGCTCGTAACTATAGGGAAGACGGTCAGTTATCGGCGCGTTTTACGGGGGGGATCGTTTATGAGTTATAGTTACGTGTCTCATCTGTCTTGCTCGTCGTGCAAAGAGGTGTACGATGCCCAGGAGAGGCAGCAGTTGTGCCACTGCGGCAGTCCACTGCTCGTCACCTATCGGCTAGATGATTTGCAGCGACAACTAACGAGGGAGGCGTTCGAGGGGCGTGCGTCCAATATGTGGCGCTATCACGAATTGTTGCCGGTGCAGGAGGAGCGGTGCGTCATTTCGTTCGCCGAAGGGATGACGCCGCTCTTTGCGGTCTCGCGTATCGGAAACGACATGGGGATCACTCAATTATACGTGAAAGACGAGAGTGCGCTGCCGAGCGGCACGTTTAAGGCACGCGGTGCCGCGGTCGGTGTATCGAAGGCGCGTGAACTGGGCATCCGTTCGTTTATTATACCGACGAACGGGAATGCCGGTGCCGCTTGGGCATTGTATGCGGCGCGGGCGGGTATGAAAGCACACGTCGTCATCTCGGGCGATGCGCCGGATATCGCCAAGAGGGAGTGCGCCGTCTCCGGCGCCGATGTGTATGTCGTGGACGGATTAATTAACGAGGCGGGACAGATCGCGGCAGCCGCGGCGAAACAATTTAACTTGTATGATGTGTCGACGCTGAAAGAACCGTACCGCGTCGAAGGGAAGAAGACGATGGGACTAGAAATCGCCGAACAGTTTCAGTGGGGCGCGCCCGAGGTCATTGTATATCCGACGGGCGGCGGGGTCGGTTTGCTTGGCATTTTTAAGGCGATGACGGAGCTGAAAGCACTCGGTTGGCTAGAAGGAAACGTACCGCGCTTAGTCGCCGTGCAGGCGGCAGGCTGTGCACCGATTGCACGCGCCTGGACGGCAGGTGTGACAGACGTGGTGCCGTGGGAACAGGCATACACGATCGCCTTCGGCATTAACGTGCCGCAACCGCGCGGTGCCTCGCTCGTGCTCGAGGCACTCAAAGAAACGAACGGTTGCGCGGTCACCGTCACCGATGAGGCGATTGTTAACGAGCAGCGGCAAGTGGCGGCGATGGAAGGGGTGTTTCTCTGTCCGGAAGGGGCAGCCGCGTTCGCGGCCGCACGTCAATTGCGAGCGAGTGGGTGGATTGACCATAATGAACGGGTCGTCGTGTTGAACACGGGAGCAGGGCTGAAATATCCACACACCGTACCTGCACAGTTTGCGCAATTACAGCGGGGGGAGCGCATTCGGGGCGTGTAGCTGGTGTATAGGCGTTCCCAAGGGGCAGTTTCATGTGCTTTAACTCTCCGATTCCAAACTCAACGCCGCGGCACTTTTAAAAAGGCATGCGATGTACGGGTCGCAGCACGGGCACCGCATCATTGACGATCGCATCGTGAAATGTGTCATCAGGGGAGAATTATCTTGATTCTCCCTTCCCTACCTTTTCGGTTGGGGACACCTGTTTCGCCAATTTTCGGACGACAGCCACCGTCAACGCCGAAAAAAATCGACAAAATTCGCACAAAAGGGCGCGACTTAGCAGGAAAAGTCCAAGCCGGAGGCGAATAAGGTACTTATGAAAGCCCTGCAGTGAGAGCCTCGCAGCCAGCCCCGTCCACCACGATCCCTTTAACATTGTAGGCGGCGCGAGCTTTCTTGCAGCTGTTCTCGCAATTGTCGTATAACATAAGGGAGAGATAAGAAGTGAGGATCAATTTATTAACACAAATATTGGTCGCCTTTGTAATCGCTGTCATTCTAGGGGCATTCGTCGGGGAACCGATGGTCGTCGTCAAGCCGCTCGGTGACTTATTTCTCAATTTAATTAAATTTATTATCGTGCCACTTGTGCTCTCGTCGCTCGTCGTCGGAGTCGCTAGTACCGGTAGCCCGAAGACACTCGGTCGGATCGGGGGCAAGACGGTTGCTTACTATTTAGCGACGACACTAGTAGCAGTCGTCATTGGGCTCGCCCTCGGTTTTTTGTTTGCCCCGGGAGCGGGAGTCGACATTCAGGTTAGCGGAGAAAAGTTTGAGCAACCGGAGACGAAAGGAGTCGTTGAGACGTTACTGGCGATCGTGCCGACAAACCCGTTTGCCGCCTTAGCTGAAGGGAACATCTTGCAAATTATTTTTCTAGCTATTTTCGTCGGGGTGGCAATGACGCTTGTCGGGGAGAAGGCAGGGTCGGTGCACCGCTTTTTCGACAGTCTAGCCGAAGTGATGTACAAAATTACGGGGATCGTCATGCACTTTGCACCGGTTGGCGTCTTCGGACTCATTGCGCCGGTCGTCGCCGAGCACGGGTTATCCGTGCTGTTGCCGCTTATAAAGGTGATTCTCGCTGTCGCCGTCGGCTGTATGTTACACGCCTGCGTCATTTATTCGTTAGCTGTCAAAAGCATGGCCAACATGAGTCCGCTACGCTTTTTTAAAGCGATTTCTCCCGCTGCCACAATCGCTTTTAGTACAGCGAGCAGCTCGGGAACGCTGCCGGTCACGCTGAAGAACACACAAGAAAACTTAGGCGTTTCGAATAAAATTGCGAGCTTTGTGTTACCGCTCGGGGCGACGGTCAATATGGATGGCACCGCCATTTACCAAGGGGTGGCGGTGTTGTTTATCGCGGAGTATTACGGAAGTGAGTTGACGTTTGCCGGTTTGATCACCGTCGTGCTGACGGCAGTGTTGGCGTCGATCGGAACGGCCGGTGTGCCGGGGGCCGGTTTAATCATGCTTACCTTGGTGTTAAGTTCGGTGAATTTGCCGCTCGAGGGGATTGCGCTCATCGCCGGGATCGACCGCATTCTCGACATGTTCCGTACGTGTGTGAACGTCGTCGGAGATGCTTCGGCGGCCGTCGTCGTCGCCGCGTCGGAAAAAGAGCTTACGACACCACAGCAAGACACGGCGACTGTAGCCGTGTAGACCTAGTATGCGCATATCTCGCCGGGCTTGGCCATACAATGGTAGCAATATGGAGGGGGAGGTATGCTCGCCATGCAATTTTTGCGACATAAACGATTGACATTACTCATTTTCAGCCTGGCGATCCTACTATACGCTGTGCCACGGTTGCCGCTTACGTGGGATGGATCTGCTGCTAGTTGGTTTGCCTTTTCGTGGCTCGGCTTTGCTTTACTCGTCGTCGCTGCCCATTTTCGGTCGGCGTTAGGTGTCGACCGCGAGGAAGAAAAGGCAATGGGGCGGGTTAAGCGGCTAAAGGATTGGCAACGAGAACAGCGGTTGCGCGGGAGTAACGACCGTTACCCGCGCGCCTATGAAGGGTATGGGAGCAAAAGGCAGGAAACAGAGCGGGAAATAGACCGCGAACAACGCCGCCGTAAAATGACGTTGTAGGCGAATGCAAGCGTGAATTAGGCTATAATGGAATAAACGCAGTTTTTGGGAAAGGGAAATTCACTGTGTCGACGAAACACGAACAAATAATGAAACATATTCAAGATTTAAAAGTCGGTTCCAAAATATCCGTGCGCGGCATCGCCCACAAGCTCGGGGTGAGCGAAGGGACAGCGTACCGAGCGATTAAGGCTGCCGAAACGGATGGGTACGTCAGTACGATCGAGCGCGTCGGTACGGTGCGCATTCAGCGCAAAGAGCGGGGCAACTTAGAGCACTTGACGTTCGCGGAAGTGGTGCGCATCGTTGACGGTCAAGTGTTAGGCGGGCGGAACGGCCTGCACAAAACGTTAAATAAATTTGTGATCGGCGCGATGAAGTTAGAGGCGATGATGAAGTACGTCGAACCGGATAGCCTGCTCATCGTCGGCAATCGGGACAAGGTACATCGCATGTCCCTCGAGCACGGTGCAGCGGTGCTCATTACGGGAGGATTCGATGCGCAGGACGAGGTGAAGCGATTAGCGGACAAACTTGAGTTGCCGATTATTTCTAGTCGCTACGACTCGTATACAGTGGCCTCACTCATTAACCGGGCCTTGTACGATCGCCTTATCAAGAAGGACATTATCCTCATCGCCGATTTGCTCGATCCAGAAAAGCCATCCTATACCTTAAAGGCTCGCGACACGATAAGTAACTGGTATGAAAAAGTAGCGGAGACGGGGCACACACGCTATCCAGTCACTGACGATGCACACAAAGTGGTCGGGATGGTGACAGCGAAAGACGTCGTCGGGTACGACGCGGACGATGCGGTGGAAAAGGCGATGACTACCCATCCGATTACCGTTTCCGCGGATACCCCGGTCGCTTCCGCCGCCCATCAAATGGTGTGGGAAGGGATCGAATTGATGCCTGTCGTCGACGCCGATCACGTGTTACTGGGCGTCATTAGTCGGCACGACGTCATCAAGGCACTGCACTGGATTAATCGCATGCCACAAGGCGGCGATACGATTGAAGAACACATCGTAAAAGAAATGACCGAGGCGACAGAAGGTGCCGATCGCGATTCGTATCGCATTCGCATTACGCCACAAATGACGAACCAGTTCGGTATGCTCAGCACTGGGGTGTTGACGACGCTCGTGACGGAGGCAGCAAAACGCTGCGTAAAAAAACACCGCGATTCCGACGTTCTTCCAGACAATATGACGATTTATTTCCTGAAGACAGTACAACTCGACACTGTCCTGACTCTCGCCCCGGAAATGATCGAGATTAGCCGTAAATTTGCAAAAGTAGAAGTAAATGTCGCTACGGAACAAATACTTGTCGGTAAAGTTTTTGTGACACTACAGATCATGTGAGCGTCTGTGAGCGAGTATTATGGCGCATGTATAAGTAATCGTACGAACGAATGGTGGATCGTACGGCAGACGCGGCTCGTAAATGGCCAAGGCGGTTTGTTTGCTGCTTAACACGTTTGCTCCCCTTGGCTGTATAACATATACTTGTTAGGTAAGTTAATTGCTCGACGAATGGTTAACAAGCTGACAATTCTTTGTGCGGTTTGGCTTTGCATGCGATTGTACGGATGAAAAGATAGTTAAACAATAAATAGCGTGCTACTGTAACCCGTCGCAAGACTCGTTTGGACGGGATTTTACCGTTATTCCGCCTAAATCTATAGGAAAACCCCAAGAAAAAAATCAGTTCTTCTAAGATCAAAATGCGTAAACTTCCTTCTTAATTTCGATCGTTGCACCGACCTAACGGTCATCGAATGAGAGAGATTTAACAGCTTGTTATTGCGATTGGTTCGAGTAATAACGGAGGGTATGCATGGACAAAATTGTCGTCAACAACCTTACTAAAATTTTCGGCCAATCGCCGGAAAAGGGAATGGGACTATTAAAAAAAGGTTTAAACAAAGAGGAAATCTTTGCGCGCACTGGTTTGACTGTCGGGGTGCAAGCAGCGAGCTTTTCCGTGCAAGCGGGAGAGATTTTCGTCATTATGGGTCTGTCCGGGAGTGGGAAATCCACACTCGTTCGTTTACTCAACCGGCTCATCGAACCGACGGCTGGCGAAGTGCTAATCGACGGTGAAGATTTGACGAAGATGAACGCGGAACGGCTGCGAGATGTGCGCCGCTCGAAGATGAGCATGGTGTTCCAACGGTTCGCCCTCTTTCCGCATCGCACCGTACAACAAAATGTCGAGTACGGGCTCGAGGTACAAGGCGTAGACAAACAAGAGCGGGCTAAAAAAGCGAAAGAGGCGCTAGAAATGGTCGGCTTAGCTTCGTACCGCGACCAGTATCCCGATCAGCTAAGCGGCGGGATGCAGCAGCGCGTCGGCTTGGCGCGTGCGCTAGCGAACGACCCAGACGTGTTGCTCATGGACGAGGCGTTTAGTGCGCTCGATCCACTGATCAAAAAAGAAATGCAAGATGAATTGCTCGAATTACAGTCAGAGATGCAGAAGACGATCATTTTCATTACGCACGACTTGGACGAAGCGCTGCGCATCGGTGACCGGATTGCTTTAATGAAGGACGGCGCCATCGTGCAAGTGGGCACGCCGGAGGACATTCTCACCGATCCGAAAAATGACTACGTACGGCGATTTGTAGAAGACGTGAACCGGGCAAAAGTGCTCAAAGCAGAACACGTGATGAAGCGGGCAGAAAAAGTGACCGTCGGCAAAGACGGGCCGCGCGTCGCGCTCAACCGGATGCAAGCGCGCGGGTATTCCTCTCTGTTTGCCGTCGACCGCAAAAACGATCTACTCGGTGTGCTCACAGCCGAAGGGGCACAAAAAGCGATGAAAGAGGACAAGGCGTTAGAAGACGTCATCGTCCGCGACGTCGTGAAAGTGGACCCCGAAACGCCGCTCGAAGATATCGTATCGCAAATGGCAGAAACGGCCCATCCAGTTGCCGTCGTGAACGAAGCGGGGCGCCTGCGCGGGGCAATTGTCCGCGGCAGTGTCATTGGCGCGCTAGCGGGAAAAGAGGTGAATGGGGATGAGTGATTTCCTCCCGAAAATCCCGCTCGACGAGTGGATGGAAGAGTTCGTCGCTTGGCTGCAAACGAACTTCCAGTCGTTCTTTGATTTCTTTAGCAACGTCGTCGAACCGACCGTCGACTTTTTTGTCGATGCGCTCAACATACTCCCGTCGTTGTATACAATTGCCATTTTAGCGCTCCTCGCCTGGTGGTTGAGTAATTGGCGTATCGCGCTGTTTACGTTTGTCGGTTTTTTACTCATCGATAATTTAGGTTACTGGCACAACAGCACACAGACGATTGCACTCGTGCTGGCGGCGACAGCGCTCTCGATCATCTTTGGCGTGCCCCTCGGCATTTTATGCGGGAAAAACGATATGGCTAAAAAAATCGTCACCCCCATCTTAGACTTTATGCAGACGATGCCGGCGTTCGTCTACTTAGTACCGGCGGTCATCTTCTTTAGTTTAGGGGCAGTACCCGGTGTCATCGCCTCCGTCATTTTCGCTATGCCCCCAACAATCCGCATGACGAACTTGGGCATTCGCCAAGTGCCGGAGGAACTCGTCGAAGCGTCGGACGCGTTCGGTTCAACGCCGATGCAAAAACTGTTTAAAGTACAGTTGCCGTTAGCGAAGACGACAATTATGGCTGGTATCAACCAGACGATTATGTTAGCTCTTTCGATGGTCGTCATCGCCTCGATGATCGGGGCGAAAGGTTTAGGTGTCGACGTGTTACAAGCGGTGCAGCGCATTGAAGTCGGTACGGGCTTTGAAGCGGGTCTCGCCATCGTCATCATCGCGGTCGTGTTTGACCGCGTGACGCAAAACGTCGGCAGTCGTAAGCAAAAAAATGGGAATGGGAGATGATATGCTTTGCGTAAATCGTTAATCGTTAGTTTAGTGCTACTACTAGCAGTCGGAATGGTGTTATCTGCGTGTAGCAGCTCCAGCGACAACGCGACGCCGGAAGGGGAAAAAGACGCAGGTAAAGTAGAAGGAAAGAAAGACGACAAAGCGGCAAAAGGTGACGGCGGCGAAGAAGGAGGAAACGTGAAACTCGTCTACGTCAACTGGGATTCGGAAACGGCCAGTACGAACGTGATCAAAAAAGTACTCGAAGACGAAGGGTTTAATGTCGAGATTACCGCTGTCGACAACGCGCCGATGTGGGCCGCGGTCGCTGACGGCAGTGCGGACGGAATGGTCGCCGCGTGGTTGCCCGCGACACATAAAGGACCTTTTGCCAAATACGGTGACCAAGTCGTCGATTTAGGTGTCAACCTAGAAGGAGCGAAAATCGGGCTTGTCGTTCCGGAATACGTCGACATTAAATCGATCGAAGAGATGAACAAGCACAAGGATAAATTTAACAAAAAAATTGTCGGGATCGAGCCGGGTGCCGGCGTGATGGAAGCAACGGAAAATGCGATTAAAGATTACAACCTCGAGCTAGAGTTACAGCAAAGTTCGAGTGCTGCGATGACGGCTGAACTGACGCGAGCGATCGGAAAAAAAGAGTGGATCGCCGTAACCGGCTGGACCCCGCACTGGAAATTTGCTAAGTATGACCTAAAGTATTTGGAAGATCCGAAAGGCATTTTTGGCGACACTGAAAGCATTCATACGATCGTGCGCAAAGGGCTAAAAGAAGAAATGCCGCGCGTCTATGAAATTCTAGACAACTTCAGCTGGACGGTAGAAGATATGGAAGCAGTCATGTTGAAGATCGAAGAAGGCGAGTCTCCGGAAAAAGCAGCGGAGGCATGGGTGAAAGATAACCCAGACAAAGTGAAAGAGTGGACCGGGAAGTAAAAATACAGGTCGTTCAATAAAGACAGACCGATAGTTTGACTGCAATGGTGACTAGGGAAATCGTACCCGTCACTGCGATGAAGGATGAGTATGACGAAGAAGGTGAGCGTACATGCGTACGTGTCGCCTTCTTTTTTTGTGGCGAAGGTCTTGAAATTGATCCGATTACTAGAAACGGGAAGGTTAAAGTGCACGGAGAGAAGGAATTTACGTGGGGCATTTCCAAAAGCGAGGAAGTCATCATCGATCAAGAGCAGGAAGGGCTATTTAAAGAACGTCAAGTTTTAATTGCTTTTGATCCAGAAGTGAAAAAGTGGTTCGTAAAAGAAGTATCGAATTGGTCTTCGAGCGGTATGCTTTTAGATACTTTTGCTTGTACTAGAGAAAAAAATGTGTCCAAAAGGTGAAACCTCTTGCCGTCTATATCGTATAGATGTGTAACAGCAAGCGCGGTGTAGCTTGCTGTTACGACAAATACTTGCGGAAGGCGCGGTAGTTGCGAAAACCGGCGAACAAGTTGAACAAGCCTAGTAAACCGATAAAAGTTGCGGCGATGACGCGCGGGGTAGACACGTTGACAGTGAACAGTTGCAATGCCGTAATCGAAAGAAACATCACGCCCATATGCATATTCATTTTAGCCTGCAGCGCCTCGCGCGCCCCTTTTTCCGCGCGGCGCGAACGCGAACTGTTTAGAAACGTACCGACCGCTGTAATCGTAATGATGGCTAGCAGTATGTAAGGCATCGTGTGCACGTAAAAAAACCTCCTACAATGTGGGTGTACAAAATCGTGTCGATAAGTTTTACTAGTCAAAGCCTGTAACGGCCACTCTCTCTAGTGTATCGGTTTCTATGCCGCCGTGCTAGTCATACGGAGAATTAGCAACATATGTGACTTTTAAACGCGCTTTTATATGTGGCTTTTGTCGGCAATTTTGTAAGCTACGCACATGCGTTTGGAAATAATTGCGACTGGATGCAGGTATCGCGCAAGTTTTGTCGAATAGTCGATTAGTAGTGGAGTAGTGGGACATGGCTGAATAATTGAAAGGGGAGATTGTATTGCATTGCACAAAATGTGGGAAGGAACTAAAGAACAACCCGAAGTTTTGCTATTACTGTGGTCATGACTTGCGACCGCAAGAAGGTGGGGAGGAGTCGGAGCAGGCTGCATCGCACGATCCGCACGCATCAACCCAACCGGATGGTAGTAGTATTCCGGTAGGAAATGAGTCCGTCAATGATCCAGTAGGTGCACCTCAGCAGCTAAACATCCCCGACTGGGTGACGGGGCCACAACAGCAAGAAACGGCATCGGCTGCCCAAGGGGGCCAATCGTACGGAGGGCAAATGCCACAGCAACCGTACAGTGGGCAAGAAGTACAGCAGCCGTACGGTGGGCAAGAGGTACAGCAATCGTACAGTGGGCAAAATACGCAGCAGCCGCACGGTGGACACAAGGTGCAGCAACCGTACGGTGCGCAAGCAATGCCCCAGCAAGGTGGGACCCAACAACAGTTTCAAGGACAAGCGCCGGGAAAGCAACAGCAGGGGCAAAATGCTTATTTGGAGAAAGGAAAGCAACTGTCGCAGAACTTCTTTGAGTTCTTTTTAGAGATGATTAAAGCTCCGGCGAAAGGGTTAGCGATAAAAAGCGATCAATATGTGAATGGTTACATATTGATGGGCATCGTAGCGCTTTTCTACCCGTTCGGTATGTTTTTTCGGCAAGTGCACAAGGAGGCCGACGCAGGCGAAGCATTCGTCGACTTTCTGATAAACTTTTTGTACTTTGCGATTTTGCTCGTGGCGACCGCGGGAATTATCTTCGGTTTAGCAAAGCTGATGAAAGCGAACGTTAGTTTCCACGACGCCGTTGCGCGCTTTGGCGCCATGTTGACCGTTCCAGTCGCTCTATATACACTTTATTTGCTGTTTCACATTGTCGGGTTAGCTAAGGTGAATACGTTTATCGCACCGTTGGCCAGTTTTTCGATCGTCATTGCGATTGCTCTTGTCGTTTATTCCTACAAACAAGAGGGGCAAGGTGGATTGGATCCGCTTTTCGCTTTGCTTATCATGTATGTCGCACACACTATTATTAATTCGATCTCATCGGAAAAATTTTATATTCAAATCCTCGGTACAGTGTTCAGTTCGTATTCGGGCGTGGACATTGACAGCATTTTGGATTTCGATTTTTAAAGTTGATACAGCGCGAACGATTAAAGATACAACGCGCCTCTTAACTAATCACTAGTAAACGCCGATCCATCGGATCGGCGTTTATTTGGTGCAACGAACAACGAAGCCCTGACTCTCCTCGCAACACTAAGTCGCGCACTATGCCCGCAACATTCAGTAGCCACTGTCCTTTACGATACCGCACACGCTTTACCACGTTACTGTTTGTCGTCATTGCGCTTAAGTGGCGGCGCTCCGTCGGCTACTTCTTGCACGTAGAACCAGATGCGCACGCGGGAACTAATCGCTACCGCTTCGAACTGTAACTCGTACGTTTTTTGATCTAACTTGACAGGGTGGTGGTTGATCGTCTCGCGAAAAAAATGTGGCAGCCCCGCGTAGCGGCTCACTGGCTCGCCGATGATGTTCATTTGTTTCAACCATTGGTATACTTCAGCGTTTATTTTTTCCCGCGTCACTTTATTCAAGTGTTGCTCCTTTTGCTCCAATAGCTGCAAGTCGATCGCTTGCACGATTTCTTCGCGCTGTTCGTGGGACAGTTGCTCGCGCAGCTGCTCGACTTCGTTCGTCACTTTCGTCAGCTCGTTACCGCGCCGTTCCAGTTCACCGTACAAATTGTCGATTTGATGGCCGAGTAGGATGAGCATCGTCGCGGCGCCAAACGAAGCGCCAAGCAGCATGAGGGCGATATATTTAGAGAGGCGGTGCCGCCAAGACGGCTGTCGATCGCTGTTCAAGACACATCCCCCCGGATGAGCCACATGACGAGTTTATACCCGAGGTGCGCCCCGGCAAACGCACTGAGCAGTAAGAACAGTTGCTGGGCGACGACGTCGAGGTCGCCGTGACGAATATTCACCTCTACTGTGCGTAAGACGTCGACCGTTCCGCCAAGTGCGGCGACGATCGCCCACACTTTTAGTTGCCCGACAATATGTTCAATCGTCCCCATTGGCGTTAGTCCGGAAGAAAGGCCGAGCAGCGAGCCGATGCCGCCCATGAGTGAACCGCCGACGACGACGCCAAAAGCGACAAAAAAGTCGAGAATAATCGCAGACCAAAAAGGCACTTCACGCCCACCTCCGAACGTAAGCTCCCTGTAAACGAACCCGTAAGGCCGGTAAGTTCCTAGTAAACGAACCCGTAAGCCGCCGCCTTCACACACCTTGAGGATTGGCCTCCTCGCTATAGCTGATGGGTATTGCTGGCTGCACCTTCCAAGCTAACCACGCGTTGCGACGCGACACTAAGCGATACTTGATTCATTTTTTTGCAATCCTTGCTTTGGTTGGTCATTTCGCGTTACTTGGCGCTTCGCTGTACTTTGTTTAGTAATCTAGCTTAACAACCTGTCTCTTTTTTTAGCTTATGAGGGCGAAAAAATGATTATGAGCAACTATGAGCAACGACGTCGAAAGAAAGGGGCAACAGTGCGTTCGAACACGGGATGACAAGTAGGCATGAGGGTAAGCGATGCGTAAACGCTGGCAGCATTAAGCGCGAATGTCGGTGAACCGTCGGGGGATGATTCGAGGGTGTGTTCGGTTTATAATATAAAGTAACATCGTATGTCGGAGAACATTTACACGGCGTACAGCAAGGCGAAGGGGGATGGAATTGTTGACATCATTTGTTCATTTACACGTGCATACGCCGTTTAGTTTATTAGACGGTGCCGCGCCCATTCCCCGACTCGTCACGCAGGCAAAAAAACTCGGGATGGACTATTTAGCGCTTACGGATCACGGGGTGCTGCACGGTGTCGTGCCGTTTTACCGCCTGTGTGAAAAAGTCGGCATTCAGCCGATCATCGGTTGTGAAGTGTATGTCGCTAAAGGGCGCATGAGTGACCGAGTGCCACCGAAAACGGAAAAAATTCACCACCTCGTGCTGCTCGCGGAAAACGCGATCGGTTATCGTAACTTATTGCAGTTGTCTTCGGAGGCTCACCTGCGCGGTTTTTACTACAAGCCCCGCGTCGACAAACAAATACTGCGCCAATATAGTGAAGGGCTCATCGCACTCAGCAGTTGTTTAGCCGGGGAAGTGAATCATGCCCTGCTAAACGGGGAGGTTGCGCGAGGGCGAGAGCTCGCTGAGGAGTACCGTGACATTTTTGGATCGGACAACTTTTTTTTGGAATTGCAAGACCATGGGCTCCCAGAGCAAAAAGTCGTAAATCGGCGTCTGATCGCCTTAAGCGAACAGACGGGGATCCCCCTCGTCGCCACGAACGATGTCCACTACGTCGACCGAGCGGATCGTGCCGCCCACGACTGTCTCTTGTGCATCGGGACAGGTGCCAAGTTAAGTGATCGGGAGCGGCTTAGATTTGCGAGTGATCAGTACTATTTGAAGTCGGGTGCGGAGATGGCGAGCTTGTTTCGCCACGTGCCTGAGGCGCTTGCAAACACCGTACGCATCGCACGCCGCTGTCAGTTGACGCTCGACTTTGACCAAATTGTGTTGCCGGCTTTCCCGTTACCGCAAGGACGGACGGCAGCGGGTACGCTTAAGGAGCTCGCTTACCGCGGGGCAGAGCGCCGCTACGGCGAAGTGGACGACGCGGTGAAAAGTCGCTTAGACCACGAGTTGCGCGTCATCGACGAGATGGGGTTTAACGACTATTTTCTCATCGTGTGGGACTTTGTTCGCTATGCACACGAACGCGGCATTGCCACTGGTCCGGGACGCGGTTCCGCCGCCGGCAGTTTGGTTTCATACTGTTTACGGATTACGGACATTGATCCGTTAAAATACAATTTGCTGTTTGAGCGGTTTCTCAATCCGGGGCGCCGCACGATGCCAGACATCGATATCGACTTTAACTACGAGCGACGCGACGAGGTCATTCAATACGTCATCGATAAATACGGCGCAGATCGCGTCGCACAAATTGCCACCTTCGGTACGTTGGCACCGCGGGCGGCGGTGCGCGATGTCGGACGGGTGATGGGGCTCGCGTACAAGCAAGTCGATCAAGTGGCGAAATGTATCCCGAACGCTCCGGGGATGACGATGGAGAAGGCGTTTGCGGCGAGTCCAGACTTAAAGGCACTCGTGGCACGCGGGTCGGAGGAAGAGGCGCTCATTGGGCGCGCGCGGCAGTTGGAAGGCTTTCCGCGACACGTCTCCACGCATGCGGCGGGGGTCGTCATCGCGCCTGAATCGCTCACGCGCTATGTGCCGCTCATGCGCGGTAGCGACGGTGACCATGTACTCACGCAATATCCGATGGAAGACTTGGAAGCGATCGGGCTACTAAAGATGGATTTTCTCGGATTACGCAATTTGACCGTGATCGAGCGGACCATCGCTTCGATCGAAGCACATACGGGAGAGCGCGTGTCATTCGCGGCGATCGGCGACGATGACCGCCAGACGTACGACATGCTAGCCCGCGGCGACACGACGGGCGTCTTCCAGTTGGAATCGGCGGGGATGCGCCGCGTGTTGCGCGAGTTGCAGCCGACGCGCTTTGAAGACGTCATTGCCGTCCTAGCGCTGTACCGCCCGGGGCCGATGGAACATATCGGAGAGTATATCGAGGCACGGCACGGACGGCGTGAAGTGACGTATTTACATCCCGACTTAGAACCGATCTTGAACGATACGTTTGGCATTATCGTCTATCAGGAACAAATTATGCAAATCGCAGCCAAGATGGCTGGCTTTTCGCTGGAGGAAGCGGACTTGTTGCGCCGTGCCGTCGGCAAAAAGAAGCACGATGTGCTAGCGGAACAGCGCGAGCGCTTCGTGCGCGGCTGCGTGAGCCAGCAGTATGACGCCGCGCTCGGCCACCAGCTGTACGACTTGATCGTCCGCTTTGCCGATTACGGGTTTAACCGCGCCCATGCGGCGGCTTATGCAGTGCTCGCTTACCAGACGGCGTACTTGAAGGCGCACTATCCGCACCATTTTATGGCTGCTTTACTAACGACGGTGATGGGTAGTCACACGAAGTTAGCGGAGTACATCGACGACTGCCGTCAGCTGGGGATCGACGTCTTACCGCCAGACGTCAATGCGAGCGACGCCCATTTCACCGTCGAAGGTGGCGCGATTCGCTTTGGGCTCGCCGCGGTAAAAAACGTAGGTGCCCAAGCGATTGCCCATATTGTCGAGACGCGGCAAACGTACGGTACGTACCGCGACTTGTTTCATTTGTGCGAGCGCATCGACACGCGACTCGTCAATAAGCGTATGTTAGAATCGCTTGTTCTCGCGGGGGCGACTGCTTCGCTACCTGGGCATCGGGCACAGCATTTGAGCAATTTAGACGTGGCGGTGGACCGAGGAGCGCGCCTATACGCGGAGCGGACGAGTCGGCAAATGAGTTTATTCGTTAGCGAAGCGGGTGCCGGACGGGATCAGCCGCCCGCACTGCGCGACACGCAGCCGTTTTCACGGCGGAAGGAGCTACAGTTAGAACGGGAACTATTAGGTCTTTACTTGAGCGGGCACCCGTTAGAAGCGTACCGGCAGCTACTCGAGCGGGCGAATGTGACGGCGATTAGTCGGTTAGGCCGTTTGCCTGAGCAAGCCCACGTGCGCGTTGCGGGGCTCGTTAGCGCAGTGAAGGGGATTACGACGAAAAAAGGGGAGCCGATGGCGTTTGTGACGCTAGAAGATGTGACCCAGTCAGTCGACGTCGTCGTTTTTCCTCGTGTGTATGACGCGCAGCGGGAGGCGTGGCAAGTGGACGAGCTACTCCTCGTCAGCGGCCGGGTCAACCACCGCGGCGATGGTGTAGGTGTCATCGCCGCGGATGCTCGCCGTCTGCCTGCGACAGCGACGTCGGCCCCAGAATCGCCGGAGCCACCTATGCCAACGTCGCCGGAGTCATCTATGCCAGCATCTCCGGAGTCACTCTCGCCAGCGCCGCTACCGTCACGGGCTGCTACCGTAAACGCAAAGGTAACCGCGTCGGCAGGACAAGGGAGCTCCCCGGCAGCGCAGCCGGAAGCAACTTCTCCAACGGTACGGACGCCGCCCCAGACGGCGCGGACGACTACCGCGCAGGAACAGGCGCCAAAACAACCCGCGTCGCAGGACGCCACCCCAACGCCGCCGGGTACTGCCTCGCCGACACAGCTGTTTGTACGCATTCCGGCCGACAGTGCGCCCGATCTACTGCAGCGGCTTAAACATCTCATCAGCCGTTTTCCCGGGACGACTCCGGTACTGCTATACTATGCGGATAGTAAGCGAGTACGCGTCCTACCTCCAGACAAATTCGGAGTCGATTGGACAGAGTGCCGCCGTGACTTGGAGGCGCTGTGTGGCGAAGAAAACGTGAGGGCAGTCGAGCGCTGATTGCTCCTTATGAAAATGTTGGTCAGGCGCCTTCCTTCTGTTATAATGTAGGCATGTCAGTGGTCTAACCACCACTGTATTATGCGTATCCGTGGCCTGACCAACGCCGCGTTACGTGAAGGTTAAAGGAGAGTGAAGCGGTTGTCGTCGTTACGTGAAGAAGCTCTACGGATACATAAGGAAAACCGTGGGAAGTTAGCTGTGCAATCGAAGGTACCTGTGACGAATGCGCACGACCTAAGTTTAGCCTACTCCCCGGGGGTAGCTGAACCTTGCAAAGAAATTTACAGCGATCCCGATCGCGTCTTTGATTATACGGCGAAAGGGAATATGGTGGCTGTCGTCTCCGACGGCACAGCTGTGTTAGGGTTGGGAAACATTGGCCCGGAAGCAGCTTTGCCTGTCATGGAAGGAAAAGCTGTGTTATTCAAAGCGTTTGCGGGGGTAGACGCCATCCCGCTTTGTCTTAAGACGACCGATATCGAAAAAGTGGTCGAAACGGTTAAACTGTTAGAACCGACCTTCGGCGGAGTCAACCTAGAGGACATCGCCGCACCGAATTGTTTTATTATTGAAGAACGATTAAATAAGGAAACGAACATCCCGATCTTTCACGACGATCAGCACGGTACAGCGATCGTGACGTTAGCTGGGTTAATCAACGCGCTAAAAGTCGTCGGGCGGGACGTGGGCGATATTCGCGTCGTAGCTAACGGAGCCGGTGCCGCTGGAGTGGCGATTGTTAAATTGCTCCTAAGCGTCGGCGTACGTGACGTGATCATGTGCGATAGCCGCGGCGCGATTTACGAAGGGCGCCCGCACGGAATGAACTGGGTGAAAGAAGAATTGGCGAAAGTGACGAACAAGGACCGCGTGCAAGGGGACCTGCCGGAAGTTATTCGCGGCGCCGACGTCTTTATCGGCGTCTCCGTCGAAGGAGCGGTGACGCCGGAGATGGTGCGTTCGATGAACAGCGATCCAATTATTTTTGCCATGGCGAATCCGTCGCCAGAAATAATGCCAGAAGCGGCGCACGCGGCCGGGGCGAAAGTCGTCGGCACTGGACGGTCCGACTTTCCGAACCAAGTAAACAACGTGCTCGCCTTTCCGGGCATCTTTCGCGGTGCGCTCGACGTACGGGCGACACACATTAACGAACAGATGAAAATAACTGCCGCCTACGCAATCGCGGACTTAATCGACGATCGCGAACGCCGGGCCGATTACGTCATTCCGGCGCCGTTCGACAAACGCGTCGCTCCTGCCGTAGCAGCTGCTGTCGCGGAAGCGGCGATGGCGAGCGGGGTCGCCCGCGTGCACGTCGATCCGGCTGAAGTGCGTCAGCGGACCGCACAGCTGTTCAAGTAAACGATTGCCGCTGTACGTCGCGCGGGATCAGCTAACGTGTGCTTACGAAGTATGGCAGGCGCATTTTCTATCACATCATACGTTATATAACTTGGTTTAGTTGGAATTTTCAGCTTTACCTAATACTCGTTTGAACACTTTTTATAAACTAATTCGCGCCAGCGGCAACGATTATCTGCAGCTGCGCCCGTCGTTTTTTGTCGTACAGTATGTGAAGGAAGTGTGAAGGAAGCCGTTTAGCGAGGTGTGACAGTGTTAAAGAACATATTTACTAAAAAACGAAAGTATGCGACGATCCCGTCGGAACAAGCGAAACGGGACATTCCGGAAGGTATTTTGTCCAAATGTAAAAAATGCGGCACTATGACGTACGTGAAGGAATTAGAGAAAAACGCGAAAGTGTGTCCAAAGTGCGGCTACCATTACCCGTTGACAGCGCAGGAGCGCCTTCGCTACATCCTCGACGACGGCCGCTTCTTCGAATACGATACCGACTTACGCTCTGTCGATCCGCTCGATTTCCCGGATTACGAACGCAAAGTTGCCGGGGACATGCAGAAGACGAACCTTTCCGAAGCGGTCGTTACCGGCGAAGGGACGATCGGCGGCTTTCCGGTAGCGATCGGCGTGATGGATTGGCGCTTCCGCATGGGTAGCATGGGATCAGTTGTCGGGGAAAAAATTACGCGGACGATCGAGCGGGCCGGAGAAAAGCAGTATCCGCTCATTCTGTTTTCGGCGTCGGGTGGCGCACGCATGCAAGAAGGGATTTTATCGCTCATGCAAATGGCGAAAACGTCAGCCGCACTTGAGCGCTTCTCCCGCACAGGTGGTTTATATATTTCCGTTTTAACCGATCCTACGACAGGGGGCGTCTCTGCTAGCTTCGCGACGCTCGGCGATATTAACTTAGCCGAACCAGGTGCGCTGATCGGCTTTACCGGGCCGCGCGTCATCGAGCAGACGATTCGACAAAAGCTGCCGGAGGACTTCCAAACAGCCGAGTTTCTACTCGCACACGGGCAACTTGACCTCGTTACACATCGCCATCAGTTGCGAGAGACGCTTACGCAACTTCTGGATCTACACCTGACGAAGGGGGCGGAAGCATGGCCAGCCCACTAAAGTTTGAACTTCCTCTAATTGAATTACAAAAAAAGATCGAGGAGTTGACCGCGTACGCCGCGGGGAATCGCACACCTGATCTAAGTGAAGAGATTGCGAGGTTGCAAGAGCGGTACGACCACTTAGAACGTGAGATATACGACAATTTGACGCCGTGGCAAAAAGTTCAGATCGTCCGCCACGCGGAACGGCCGACTTCATTGGACTATATTCGATACATTTTTACTGACTTTGTCGAGTTGCACGGCGACCGCATGTTTGGCGACGATTTGGCCATTGTCGGCGGAATCGGTAAATTGGAAGGGCTCCCGGTCACCGTCATCGGTCACCAAAAAGGGCAAGATACGAAAGACAACATCAGGCGTAACTTTGGGATGCCGCATCCGGAAGGCTATCGGAAGGCGCTGCGCTTAATGCAGCAGGCGGACAAGTTTGAACGGCCGATTATTACGTTGATCGACACGCCCGGCGCCTATCCCGGCAAAGGGGCGGAAGAGCGAAACCAGAGCGCGGCAATTGCCGAAAACATTCGCGCGATGGCTGGCTTTAACGTGCCGATCGTCTGTGTCGTCACCGGGGAAGGTTCAAGTGGCGGCGCACTCGGCATCGGAGTCGGCGATGCGATCATGCTCCTCGAACACGCGTATTACTCCGTGATCGCCCCGGAATCGGCGGCTTCGATCTTGTGGAAAGATGTGACGAAAGCAGAACAAGCCGCGGAATCACTTAAAATAAGTGCGGAACACGTGGTAAACTTAGGAGTAGGGGATCGCATTATTTCCGAAGTACGCGGCGGGGCACACAAAGACCCACAGCGACAAGCCACATTCATAAAAGAAGCATTACTGGAGGCCCTCCCCCGCTTGCTCGCCGAAGACGCGGATCAATTACGCGAAAAACGATACGAGAAGTTTAAAAAAATGGGTAAAATATCGGTATTAGCTTGAACGGTTGGCCTTAATAGCAACCGTGGCGCTATGACGTGAACGTATCAAAGAAACGTCCTTAAGGGCGGAACAGTCCTTAAGGACTAAATCGTGTCCCGGAGGGACGAAAAGTGTCCATGAGGGGGAAATATCCGTTCGAGGAGGTAATAAACGATGAAGCGCATTGCCGTATTGACAAGTGGCGGGGACGCGCCAGGTATGAACGCGGCTGTACGCGCCGTCGTACGTAAGGCTGTTTATTGCGGATGCGACGTTTGGGGTATTTATCGCGGGTACCACGGGCTGATGAACGACAACTTTAAGCAGATGGATTTAGGATCGGTCGGCGACATCATTCACCGCGGCGGCACGATGCTGTACAGTGCCCGATCCGACGAGTACCGTACGAAGGAAGGACAAGACCGTGCGTACGCGAACTTGGCCAAACGAGGGATCGACGGCCTCGTCGTCATTGGGGGCGACGGCTCGTTTCGCGGCGCGTTGCATCTCGCGGATCGCGGGATGAAAGTGATCGGCGTGCCGGGAACGATCGACAACGACATCGCCTGCACCGACTTTACGATCGGCTTCGACACGGCTGTCAATACAGCGATCGAGGCGATCGATAAAATACGCGATACCGCGACTTCTCACGAGCGTACGTACGTCATCGAAGTGATGGGACGAGACGCTGGTGATATCGCACTGTGGGCTGGTCTGTCAGGTGGTGCGGAATCGATCTTAATTCCGGAGCAGGCGTTTGAGATGGACGAGCTCGTCGAGCGCTTAAAACGTGGCCATAAGCGCGGGAAGAAACATAGCATAATACTCGTTGCCGAAGGGGTAGGTAGCGGATTTACGATCGGCGAAAAAATTAAAGAAATGACTGGCTTTGAGACGCGGGTCACCGTGCTCGGCCACTTGCAGCGCGGTGGGTCGCCGACCGCACTAGACCGCGTATTGGCCAGTCGTATGGGCGCTAAGGCCGTCGACTTACTGTTAGAGGGCCAAGAGCGGAAGATGGTTGGCATTCGCGGCAAAGAGATCGTCAGTGTCGATATTGAGGAAGCGATCAACCACAAACATAACATCGATCTCTCGATGTACGAATTAGCCGGCGTTTTGGCGATATAAGTTAACGTACGAGGAGGAGACAGTGTGCGTAAAACAAAAATCGTATGCACGATCGGCCCTGCGAGCGAGGATTTAAACGTACTTAAACAATTGCTGCAAGCAGGCTGTAACGTTTGCCGATTGAATTTTTCCCACGGGAACCACGAGGAACACGCGCAGCGGATCGCCCGCATCAGGCAGGCAGCTCGCGAGACGGGTAAAACGGTCGCTATTTTATTAGATACGAAAGGCCCGGAAATTCGGACAGGCGACTTGCAAGAACCGGCCGTCGAACTGGAAAGCGGCAAGCAAATCGTGTTGACGACGGAACAAATTTTAGGTGACGCCGCACGCGTCAGCGTGTCGTACGAAGGGCTGGCTGGCGACCTGACAGTCGGTGCGACGGTGTTAATTGACGACGGACTCATCGAGCTCGAAGTGCGGGAGATTAACGGTACCGAAATAACGTGTAAAATTTTAAACGGTGGAACGTTAAAAAGCCGCAAAGGAGTCAACGTCCCCGGGGTGAGTGTCCAACTGCCGGGCATTACCGAGAAAGATGCCGCAGATATTTTGTTCGGTATTGAGCAAGGCGTCGACTTCATCGCCGCGTCGTTCGTGCGTAAAGCGAGTGACGTGCTTGAAATCCGCAAGTTGTTGGAAGAACACGGTGCCGACATCGACATCATCTCTAAAATCGAAAACCACGAAGGAGTCGCGAATTTAGAGGAAATCCTCGAAGTGTCTGACGGCTTAATGGTCGCACGCGGCGATTTAGGCGTCGAAATACCGGCCGAAGAAGTCCCGCTCGTGCAAAAAGATATGATTACGCTGTGCAACAAGTTCAACAAACCGGTCATTACAGCGACGCAAATGCTCGATTCGATGGAGCGCAACCCGCGCCCGACGCGCGCCGAAGCGAGTGACGTCGCGAACGCCATTTTTGACGGGACCGATGCGGTCATGTTGTCGGGGGAAACCGCGGCGGGGAAATATCCAATCCAAGCGGTGGAAACGATGGCGCGCATCGCTACACGTACGGAAGAAGGGTTGCAGTACAGTCACTTTTTACGGCGGTGGCAAGAAGAGAAACACGTGACGATCACCGATTCGATTAGTCAGGCGATCGTGACCGTTTCCCACGATTTAGACTGTACGGCAATCATTACCTCGACGGAAAGTGGCTATACGGCGCGCATGGTTTCGAAGTATCGCCCGCACGCAGACATTGTCGCGGTTACGCCGCACGAAAGGGTCAAACGGAAACTGACGCTCGTCTGGGGCGTCACGCCGTTGCAAGGGGATGCGGTTCGCTCGACAGATAACATGTTTACGAACGCGGTAGATGCGTCGGTGAAACACGGTTACATCGCACACGGCGATCTCGTCGTCATTACCGGGGGCGTGCCCGTCGGTCGCTCCGGAACGACGAACTTAATGAAAGTACACGTCGTCGGCGACGTCACGTTAAAGGGGCAAGGGATCGGACAACAAATCGTGACGGGGAACGTCGTCGTCGCGAATACGTTGGACGACTACCGCAAAAAGGCAACGAAGGGCGCGATCATCGTGACGACCGCGACCGACCGCGATATGATGGCGTGGTTTGAAGAGGCGGCAGCCGTCATTGCCGAGGAAGGCGGCTTAACGTCCCACGCGGCGATCGTCGGGCTGAACTTAGGCATTCCGGTCATCGTCGACGTCGAGCGGGCGACAAGTGTTCTGCAAGACGGCATGGTTGTCACGGTCGATGCAGCGCGCGGACATATTTATTCTGGACGGGCAAAAATTTTATAGTAAAATATACCGTATACGAGCCCGTGCCATTTGCGCGCGTCTAGCTCGTATACGGTTTTTTCTAAGGTGAATACGATCGTCGATCACGAGTTATATCACTCGCAGTTTAGGAAAAATTAACCGGCGAAGTCTTCTCCGCCGCCGTTTGCGCTTGCTTAGTTTCATAGTAGATCCCTCCTTAGTCGCTAAACGTAAGCTTCGGGAGCGGCGTGCTGGAACACCGGAGTGGGTGAACAGATAGGTGGAACTCCGGCGTGCAATGGCGAAACAGTGTGCGATGCTTGGTAATAGACGCTGTAGGCGGATGGGTCGTAAACGTATCGTCTGTAGGTCGTGCGGACGGGGCTGTACACAGCTGTGCACGAGAGGGCTTGGCAAAGAACCGTCCGCAGCAGGTCGCGTGAACGGAGCGATCGTAAACGGGTTGACGATAAAAAGCGCGTATACACTTGAAGGAAGTCGACAAAAAGACTACACTTTAACTAATGAACAGTGCGTTCACTTGTATTATACCTCTGGCGATCAGCTTTATGTGCGCGTTTGGATGCGCTTTATGGACGAGCTGTGAAGGATATGTAAAAGATGTGTCTAAAAAATCGTATCGCGATCGAACGGATGATTGTGTGTAACGAATCGTGAGGTGTCTAATTAAAAGTGAGCGAAGTTTCTTTAACAGAAGTACGCGTGCGTTACCAAGAAACCGATCAGATGGGTGTCGTTTACCACAGCAACTACTTCGTCTGGTTTGAAGTCGGGCGCACGGCACTCATACGTGAGCGGGGATCGTCTTACCGCGAGTTAGAAGAAAAGGGGATAGTCCTGCCGGTTATTGAGGCAAACTGTCAGTATAAAGCGCCCGCGCGTTTTGAGGACGTCATTCGCATTGAAACGTCGGTCGGTGAACTGACGCCAGCTAAAGTTCGTTTCGACTACCGCGTCGTCCGCGACGACGGAAAACTGCTAGCAGTCGGTCACACGTTGCACATGTGGGTCGACCAAGCGATGAAGCCTTTCAATTTTAAGCGCAAATGGCCGCACATTTACGCCCTGTTAGCGGGCGAAGATCCCGCAGAACAACAATGGAGACAGCGTTAAGCTGGGTAGTCACTCAGTGACAAAAGAGGTGTAGCGCGTGTTTTTTCGTATCGCCGTCATTTCGTTGATCGTCATTCCGATTATCGAAATATGGGGGATTTTGCAAGTCGGTAAGTGGATCGGGCCGTTGCCGACTATTCTCACTCTAATCGCCACGAGTGTGCTCGGCGGGTACCTCGCCAAGCGACAAGGAACCGAAGTGATTCGCTTAGCGCAGCTGCAGATCGGACGCGGGCAGTTGCCGGGGGAAGCTATTTTGGACGGTGCATGCATTTTGGCGGGCGGAGTGTTGCTTTTGACCCCAGGATTCTTCACTGACATCGTCGGGTTTTTCCTCGTCATCCCGTTTACGCGTGGCCTTCTCAAGCTGTGGCTGCGAAACTGGTTGGACAAACTAATTCGCGACGGAAAAGTGATTACCATTCGCCGTTACTAGGACAACATTGACACCGTTCAACGCTCGCTACAGCGATACATTGCCACTATGGCGATGACTTTCACCGCTACACCGATACCGTTCGCCAGCGGTATTGTTTGCCGTTTGGTCGTCAGGCTCGTATCGCGTCTTGCGGCTATGTCTTTTTATCGCCGGCAATGTAGGCGAACGTGTCGTGGAAGACTCGTGCCCGATAAAGGGCGTTTAAGATGACCATCGCCGTCGGGCCGATGATCAGGCCGAGGACGCCAAACAGTTGTAGGCCAACGAAAATGGCGAGGAGTGTGACGAGGGGGTCGAGCCCGATGTTGGAGGCGTATACTTTAGGCTCCAGCAGTTGCCGTACGACGATGATGACCGTGTATAGTACGGACAGACCGATGGCGAGTGAATAGTTACCGGCGATGAACAAGTAGATGACCCACGGGATCATGACCGCGCCGACGCCGATGTAAGGGAGCAAATCGACGAACCCGATAATGAGAGCTAACGTGAGGGCGTAGTTCACCTGTAGCACCATGAGCCCGACGAGCACGATAATCGCCGTCAACGTTACGAGTGTCAACTGGGCGCGGACGAAGCCGACAAGCGCCTTTTTTAAATCGGTGATGACAGCACCACCGCTATCTTGGACGACATTCGGCAATAACCGCCGCCCGTGCGCGTGAAGTTTTGGCCAGTTTTTACTAATAAAAAAACTGCCCAAACTGATGACGACGAGCACGGTGAGAATAAACGGTAAATTGCCCAAGAAGCTGCCCAAAAAGGAAATAAAGGCGGTGATCAAGCCAGTTATGAATTCGGCGAGCGACTGTAAACTTTTTTGCACACTGTCGGCAATCGGAACGGCTTGGGTGCCTCCGGTCAAGTGTTGCAACTGCTTGAGTGAGTGCTCAATCGCTTGTTCCAGTTGGGTGAAAGCGGAGGCGCGGTTGCTGAACCAATCGGCGACACTTGCGCTGAACGTGTTAATGTTCGCTTGAATAAACTGCACGAGGCGCGTCGATTCGTTAACGATGCGAATGACGGCTACCGTAATGAGGGCTGACAGGGCACCTAAAAAAAACAACAGCGACAGCGTTGTTCCGCCCCAGCGAGGAATGTGGCAGCGCTTTTCCAAAAAGCGGACAAACGGTTCAATCGCCAGTGCGATGAGCCATGCGATGATAAACGGGTAAATTAACGGGATCGTGTAGCGTAACAGAACGAAACTGCCGCCTACGACAAGTAGGACGAGCAGCGTCCGCCAGATGATGCCGAGCGTCTGAAAAAGTTGCTCCAATCTGTCGGGATTCAAGGCACTGACCCTCCTTAAACGGATGCTTCTTTTGATTTAGGGTGCCGTTACACGATGCATAAGATATGTGTTGAAAAGTATGTGTGTAGAGATTTGGCCAACGCTTTTTGCGAAGCCATTGTTTGCTTGTATGGGCGCGATTCGGTGAGGAATACTATCATTGTACCGTTTTATCAGCAAGTATACAAATTGTTTTGCATCGAAAAATTAATGTGGCAAGTTAACACGACTGGTATAAACCATTCACAAAAAGTTAAAAAAGGCTTATAATATATTGTGGCGATTCAAGTAACGACGAAACAGAACGCATTGTAGGACAACCTCTGATCAAAGGAGAGATATTATGACTGCCACTAAAGGACTTGAAGGTGTTGTCGCCGTTACATCGGGTATAAGCTCCATTATTGACGGTGTACTTACATATCGGGGGATTAACATTGACAGTTTAGCTGAACACGCTTCGTTTGAAGAAGTGCTGTACTTGTTGTGGCACGGCGAACTGCCGAACCGCGCCCAGCTCGACGACTTGCGCACGCAGTTAATCGAAAATGCCGATATTCCAGCAGAAATGGTCACCCAAATAAAGTCTTACCCCAAATCGGCCAATCCGATGGCCGTTCTCAGAAGCTTAGTGTCCGCCTTAGCGCTATACGACGATGAAGCAGAAGATTTGTCCCGCGACGCTAATTTCCGCAAAGCGCTGCGCGTCACCGCGAAAATGCCGACACTCGTCACCGCCTTCAACCACTATCGCCACGGTCGCGAGTATGTGAAACCGAAAGCAGGTTATACGTTTGCACAAAACTTTTTGTACATGTTAAACGGCCAGGAGCCGAGTTCTACAGCCGTTGAAGCCATTGATAAAGCGCTCGTGCTGCACGCCGATCACGAGTTAAATGCTTCCACATTCGCCTCGCGCGTCACGACCGCTACCTTGTCTGATCTTTACTCCGCGATTACGACAGCGATCGGCACACTGAAAGGACCGCTGCACGGGGGCGCTAACGAACAAGTGATGGTGCTGTTAGAAGAAATCGGATCGATCGATCGCGCCGAAGAAGTGATTAAAGCAAAATTAGCAGCGAAGGAAAAGATTATGGGCTTCGGGCACCGCGTGTACAAAGATGGCGACCCGCGGGCGAAGCATTTGCAAAAAATGTCAAAGCAACTCGCCGAACTAACTGAAAACCCGACGTGGTACGATATGTCGACGAAGGTCGAGCAAATCGTCACTGGGGAAAAAGGGCTTAAACCGAATGTCGACTTTTATTCCGCGTCCGTCTACACGTACTTAGGCATTGAACGCGATTTATTTACGCCAATTTTTGCTATTAGCCGCGTATCTGGCTGGACGGCGCACGTACTCGAGCAGTACGACAACAACCGCCTCATTCGCCCCCGTGCCGAGTATGTCGGACACGGCAACCGGCCGTACGTGCCGCTAAACGAGCGTCCATAACCACTCCCGCTCTTCGGTAGGGGACACTAGCGAATCAGCCTGTAGGGCAACACCATTTCGTAAGGAAATTATGTGCGTTAATTGCTAGGAGGAGACGAATGGCTGCTAACTTTAAGAAATACGACTTGCCGACTGAAGGACAACCGATTACGATCGAGGACGGTAAACTGAACGTGCCCGATCAGCCGATCATTCCGTTTATCGAAGGGGACGGTACAGGGCCGGACATTTGGGCCGCCACTTCGCGCGTGTTAGACAGTGCCGTTGAAAAAGCGTACGGCGGGAAAAAGAAGCTCGCTTGGTACGAAATTTATGCTGGTGAAAAAGCGTATCACACGTTCGGCGAGTGGTTGCCCGAAGATACGCTGGAAGCGATCCGCGAATACATTGTCGCCATTAAAGGCCCGCTCACGACGCCGATCGGCGGCGGCTTTCGCAGCCTAAACGTGACGCTGCGGCAGGAGTTAGACTTGTACGCCTGCGTGCGCCCTGTGCGCTGGTTCCAAGGCGTACCCTCCCCAGTCACCCGTCCACAAGATACGGATATGGTCATTTTCCGGGAAAACACGGAAGACGTCTACTCCGGCATCGAGTGGGAAGCGAACTCGGCGGAAGCGAACAAAGTCATCGACTTTTTAAAAACCGAATTAAAGGCGAACATTCGCGACGCTTCCGGGATCGGCATTAAACCGATTAGCGAATTCGGCACGAAGCGGTTAGTGGCGAAAGCGATCGAACACGCCATCCAAAACAACCGTAAGAGCGTAACCCTCGTACACAAAGGGAACATTATGAAATTCACCGAAGGTGCGTTTAAACAGTGGGGCTACGAAGTCGCGAAAGAACGGTTCGGCGACGTGACGATTACGGAAGACGAGCTGTGGAATAAGTACGACGGCAAGCAACCGGAAGGTACGGTCGTCATTAAAGACCGGATCGCCGACATTATGTTCCAGTTGGCTATGCTTCGTCCGAAAGAATTTGACGTGCTCGCGACGATGAACTTGAACGGCGACTACTTGTCCGATGCGCTCGCGGCTCAAGTCGGCGGCATCGGCATCGCCCCCGGGGCGAACATCGCCGACCACTTGGCGCTGTTCGAAGCGACGCACGGCACTGCGCCGAAATATGCGGGACAAGATAAAGTAAACCCTGGCTCGCTCATCCTGTCCGGCGTGCTCATGTTGGAATACCTCGGTTGGCAAGAAGCAGCTAAGCTCATTTACGACTCAATGGACCGCACGATTGCGGACAAGTTTGTGACATACGACTTCGCGCGGCAAATGGACGGCGCGACGGAATTGAAGTGCTCGCAGTTCGCAGACAAACTCATCGAAAATCTATAGTGTGAGGGGGATAACAATGGCTTTTAGTCGTCGTAAAATATCAGTCGTCGGCGCTGGATTCACGGGAGCGACAACAGCGTTAATGCTCGCGCAAAAAGAACTCGGGGACGTCGTGTTAGTCGACATCCCGCAGCTGGAAAACCCGACGAAAGGGAAAGCGCTGGACATGTTAGAATCGTGCCCGGTGCAAGGGGTTGACGTCCGCATTACCGGAACGAGCGATTACAAGCACACGGCCAATTCCGACCTCGTCATCATCACTGCCGGTGTAGCCCGCAAGCCGGGTATGTCGCGCGACGACTTAGTAAACACGAACGCAGGCATTATGAAGCAGGTCACGAAATCGGTCGTCGAACATTCGCCAGACACGTACATTTTAGTGTTGTCTAACCCGGCCGACGCGATGACGTACACCGCGTTCAAGGAGTCCGGCTTCCCGAAAAACCGCGTGTTCGGGCAATCGGGCGTGTTAGATACGGCGCGCTTCCGCACGTTCGTCGCCGAAGCGTTGAACGTGTCGGTCGAAGACGTGAACGGTTTCGTCTTAGGCGGACACGGCGACGACATGGTACCGATGTTGCGCTACTCGTACGCCGGCGGCATCCCGCTGGAAAAATTGCTCTCCAAAGAGGAGTTGGACGCGATTGTCGAGCGCACGCGTAAAGGTGGCGGCGAAATCGTCAACTTGCTCGGCAACGGCAGTGCGTACTACGCGCCTGCAGCTTCGCTCGTAGAAATGGCTGAGGCGCTGTTGAAAGACAAAAAGCGCATTTTACCGGCCATCGCCTACTTGGAAGGCGAATACGGCTTTGAGGACATGTACCTCGGCGTACCGACGGTCATCGGCGGCAACGGCATCGAGAAAGTGCTGGAACTCGATTTAACCGACGAAGAGCGCGACTTGCTCGCTAAGTCGGCCGAATCGGTTCAAAAAGTGCTCGCCATCGTGAAGTGAGTAGCGGAAAAAAGGCTTGAAAAGGACGTTTTTCATTTTCATTACTTCCTTCACGGCGCCCTTGTAACTAATTTACGTTGCAAGGGTTTTTCTTTTTGCGGTCGGATGTGGTAAGATGAATTTGAAATTTTACATCTGAATGCGCTCGACAGGATTTCATACGCACCAATCGTAGACCGAGAACAGCAGCGGAAATTTTGATCTGTTAGTTGCCATATACAATCTGCTACTCACCTGCTACGGTGCTGCATGCTCGATCGATCAGTGAATGAAACGGGGAGGAGACCTACTGCATGGACAAGCGGGTGTTAGTCGTCGACGATGAGCCAGCCATTGTGAAACTGGTCGCTTATAATCTAGAAAAAGCGGGCTACACCGTCGATACAGCCGATGACGGGCAAACCGCGCTCGAAAAAGTTGCCGTGAACAAACCGGATCTCGTCGTGTTGGACTGGATGCTGCCCGAGCTCGACGGGTTAGAAGTGTGTAAACGGCTGCGGCAAGGTGGAATGAACGTACCGATCATCATGTTGACCGCGAAAGACGATGAGTTTGATAAAGTGCTTGGCCTCGAAATAGGTGCGGACGACTATTTGACGAAACCGTTTAGCCCACGGGAGCTCGTAGCGCGCGTGAAGGCGATCTTTCGCCTGCTGGCACAAAAAGGTGAGGGACTAGGGGCGGCACACGTACAAGACACGCCGAACGAGCAGCTCGCCTTCGGGCCGCTCATCCTCGACTTAGAAGGGTATGAATGCTACTTGCGCGATGAACGGCTCGAATTGACCCCGAAGGAATTCGAGTTACTCGTCTATTTGGCGACGCACCGCGGGAAAGTCCTGTCGCGCGACCAACTGCTTAACGCAGTGTGGAACTACGATTTTGTCGGCGACACGCGCATTGTCGACGTGCACGTGAGCCACTTGCGCGAGAAGATCGAAACGAACACGCGCAAGCCGGAATTTATTAAAACGGTGCGCGGCATCGGCTATAAGTTCGAAGGACCCCCGGCACAATGAAAAAGTTCCGCAACCGTCTCACCGTCGCTTTTTTGCTGTTAATCGGGCTGGCAGTTGGCGTACTCGGCGTGCTTGGGAACCAACTCATCGGCGACGCCTATACAGGCGCCTTGTCGGAACGGTTGACGCAAGAAGTGCGCTTGCTTACGAAGACTGTTGCTTGGACGGAAGACGTGAAGTCGATGACGGAGCAGGCAGTGCATGTCGGCACCGCACTCGACGCCCGCGTGACGTTCGTGCGCGCCGACGGAACGGTACTCGGCGATTCACACCACAATCCGCGGGACATGGGTAACCACAGGGACCGTCCGGAGATTCGCCAAGCCTTAAACAGCAAGGCACACGAAGGAAAAGCAGTGCGCTACAGTGCGACGATTGCGAACGAACAGATGTACATCGCTCTACCGATCGTAAGAGGCGGTGGGACTGTCGGTGTCGTGCGCGCCTCGCTAGCGTTAGCGAGCATTCACGAAGCGAGCCGGCAGTTCGTCTATGCCCTCGCTATGGGATTGCTCGTGTTGACAGCAGCAGCGGCACTGTTAAGTATGTGGTTCGCCCGCGGCATCACCCGCCCTCTAGAAGCGATGACGCGCCTCGCGCGCAAAATTACGCAAGGTGATTTTAGCCGCGCCGGCGCGCACGATGGGGTGGAAGTGAACCGCCGCGACGAACTCGGTGAACTGGCGCGCGCAATCGAGCACTTATCGTTTAGTTTGCAGCGGCAGTTGGAGACGATCCGCGCCAGTGAACAGCGACTAAAGAGCGTCATTGAAACGATGCCGAGCGGCCTCTTGCTGATCGAAGTAAAAGAAGGCGTTTCTTGGGAGGTTGAGAACGGCACATTTGAGAAAAAAAGAGCAAACAACAGTGCATCCGGGGAAATAACGCGTCGTGCACTAGGGGAAGTCGCACGTGAAACACGTGGTACACCCGAAGAAATAACGCGTCATGCAGCTAAGGAAATAGACAGTATCGGCACCAGTTCCGGGAAAAAAGCGGGTTATGCATCCCAGGCAGACGAACGACACGGTACTTTCAAAATCGTTCTCACGAATCCGGCGATCGAGCAGCTATTGCGCCTTTCTGCGGACGATGTCGTCGGTAAGTCGTATACCGCTCTCGCCCCTTACTTCGATTTGCGACCGCAGCTGGCGGCGTGCATCCGCACCGGAGCGAGCGTACGCGAGGAAATTCACTTATTCGCCCCGGAAGAACGCATTTTGGAAGCGAGTCTATCACCGCTGAAAGACGAAGCGGGGCACATCGACGGCGTCGTCGCCGTCCTGCACGACTTGACGGCGGTGCGGCGGTTGGAGCAGTTGCGCCGCGACTTTGTCGCCAACGTCTCCCACGAATTAAAGACGCCAGTAACGTCGGTCATTGGCTTTGCGGAAACGCTGTTGGACGGGGCGATGGACGATGCGGAGACGTGCCGCAGCTTTTTGCAAATCATTCACGAGGAGAGCTTGCGCTTGTACCGCTTGATCGGCGACATTCTCGATTTGTCCAAAATCGAGTCGCGGGAGTTGTCGCTCAAGGTAGAGACGTGTGACATGAGTGCGCTCATCCGCTCCAGTGCGCAGTCGCTACAAGGGCAAATGGAACAGGCAGGGCTGACGCTCTCGCTATCGCTACCGGAAGAGCTCGTGGTAGAAGCGGATAAAGACCGTATGCGGCAAATCGTCGTCAATTTAGTCAGTAATGCCATCGCGTATACGCCAGAGGGCGGCGAGGTTAAAGTGGCGTTGACGCCAGCGCCGGAAGGGGTGACAGCGGCGGAGGAGGCAACAGTAGCGAACCGTGTAAAGGCCGCGAAGCGTGCGACAGTAGCGGACGATGCAACAGCAGCGAACCGTGTAAGGGCTGCCAATAGTGCAACAGCCGCGGGCGGTGTAAGGGATGCCAATAGTGCAACAGTAGGGAATAATGCAACAGACGCGAATGGTGCAACAGCCGCGGACGGTGTAGCGGCAGCGGACGGTGTAGCGGAAAAGGGTGCTGAAACGTTAGCAAACGGTGAAACGGCAGTAAACAGTGCACTGTGGCAGCTCACTGTATCAGACACGGGAGTAGGCATTCCGCCCGAGCACTTGCCGCGCATTTTTGAACGTTTTTACCGCGTCGATAAAGCGCGCTCCCGCGCCCTGGGAGGGACTGGCTTAGGCCTCGCTATCGTGAAACATTTAGTCGAGGTACAAAAAGGGACCATCGATGTCGAAAGCACTGTCGGCATCGGCACGACGTTCCGGCTGACGTTCCCACGCACCTTCCCGCGGAAGAAATAACGAACCGCCCACACTTACTGAACCTACGGCTCACGCGTGATCAACGGGTGCGGGGGGCTGTTGAAAATGGTGACACAGCCACTATTGTTCATCCTGTGGCGTGTCACCGACCTCGCTGATTTGAGTGAAATCGTACATATGCATCGTATGACCCCCCGGGTTCTCCTTCTTCGTTCGTCATTGGTGGATCGTGGACAATATTTCCATCGCTTATGTGTAATCGTGTTTGCCTCTAAAAACTTTATAAGTTACCCTATAAAGTAAGTTAATAAAAATGTAGATTGTAAATAGCGTAAAAAGGACGAAAACAGCATGCTTAAAAAATTCGATTGTAAAGCTACGTACCAACCAATTTCCTACATAATAAATGAAAAAACTTGAGCCAACCACTGTGATAACCAAGTGGACGGAGATAGCTAGTGCTCTTTTTGTTCCGTGTATTCCCATAAATGTGTTACTTGTATTATGCACTGAAAAAAAGACACAGAACACGACTACCGATAAAACCGAATAAAAATCATAAAAGTTCATAGTTCCCTCCTTAACGCATGGCTGGGCCTGGGCGACATCACTTTCCACCCTTTTGTCTGTGATCAATCGTATCACCAATCATTCTTGTCACAATCTTATGCAATAAATGAGCACTAAAAGCGACTGCCAGTATCACGAAAGGTAAGTATATGACTAATTTGAGAGGGTAAGAAAGACCACTTACTATCCAATTTCCTAAATAGCAAATTAAACTACTTATGCCGATCACAGTCGTAGCCATAAAAAGGACAATCATTACTCCTTTCCAACCATGTATTTTTTTTAATATATTAACACCCTCGATCGAATCAAAGTAAATAAATAGCACGAATAATAGAAAAGTGAATTGGAATTCTAAATAAGACATAAGCACCTCCGTATAATTAACAAAATAAAAAAGGTAGGTTTAATTTCCGTCAACGCTTAGGCGGGTCTTTGACAATAGGTACCAATTTGTTCTACACTCTGATTAAGGCGAATCGTGATGATGCGAATCTTTAGGTGTGACTTTCCCATCCTTACTTATGTCGAATCTTACTCTTCTTTCATAATCAACACCATCCTCGCTTATGTATATGACAACATGTTTTGTCTCAGCTTCGAGAAATCACTATGTAACAACTACAGTACTTGTTTGGAAGACGTGAGTGCTTGATCAGTTTTTCTCAGCTCTTCAATCGCTTTATTGTTGCATTTACATTATCGCTTAATAACTGCCTGTACGCCTCCAACACATCCCCATAAGCGATTTTTACCTTAACGGCATGGCTGGGCGGCGGCTATTTTCCTTTCCGCTGTATGCTGCCAATCATACCATCAGTAATAGACTCCAATGCTTTGTGGTACACTTTTAAAAAACACTTAAGTATAAATGCGAAATAGGAAAAATAAACAATAATACGTGAAAGGGTGAATATAAAGAAATTAGCTAGCCAATCACCTCCGTAATATATAGCATACGTGGCACAGAAGGTCGTGAGTAGCGTAAGGAGTACAATGGCTACCTTGTTTTTCAAGGAGATCTTTTTGAAATGACCACTTTTGATTACCGAACGGGAAAAAGCAATAAGGTTCAGTGCTAATATGGCTTGGAAATGATATGTAGCCAGTATTCCGTCGGAAATCAACTTCTGCTCCGGGTGAAGGTGTTCAATTTGAACTATGATACTAGTAAATATTACAATCTCAATAACAGTATTTATGTAAGATCTCTCTTTCTTGTAATTCCTTATTAGGAAATAAACTACAATCATAATGATAAGTTCAATTGTACCCACTGTTATCCTCCCAGAATCATTTCTATTGGTCGATCTCAGCTTGCAATATGCAATTTGGGGATCGAGAAATTTCTAGGCGTTCGAGGTCAGCTGTTTTTTGATTCAGTTCGGCCTGCATGGAAAAGATTGCCTCTTGGGCATTCCCAATTTGGTTATTTAACTTGTCGATCGTTGACATAGACATAGACACCACCTCTAAGTATGCAGAATTATCCGCGTCACACATTTTGATGAATTGGGCAAAACGTCCAATTGCTATTATTATAGGCTGTTATCTTTATTGGAGTCAATACTCAGAACAACGAGAATGATTCGCCGCACACATTTACAATCTCTTAACAATGCGTTAACGCTAGCACAAAACGTCTCCCTTATAGTGAGAATTGTAGCTTACGAGCTAACACTTTACACTTGCGACCATTTAAGGGGGACTCATTAGTGAAAGCTAAGAGAGTATGGCTCATTTTTGCGGTTTGCGTGTTGGCATTCGGCGTTTTAGCGGCGTGTGGCCAAGCGGACAGTTCGGACGCGGGGTCTGACGGCAGCGCCGAAGGTTCCGCGGGGCAAGCGAACGACAACGATAGTGGAAACGAAGGAAACGCCAGCGACGACGCGAGCAATGAGGAGACAGATAAAAAAGACGCGGCCGGTGCTGATTCGATTACCGCCTCTGGTTCGTCTGCTTTACAGCCGCTCGTGCAAGAAGCTGCCGATGCGTACATGAAAGAACATAGCGAGGCGACGATTAACGTCCAAGGTGGCGGTAGCGGAACAGGGCTCAGCCAAGTGAGTGAACAGCAAGTGGCGATCGGGAACTCTGACGTTTTTGCTGAAGAGAAAGATGACATTCCTGCCGACAAGTTAGTCGACCACAAAGTAGCTGTCGTCGGGATGGCGGCGGTGGTGCACCCGGAAGTCGGCATTGACGATATTAAACAAGACGACTTAATCAAAGTGTTTACGGGTAAGGTGAAAAACTGGAAGGAACTCGGCGGCGCCGATGAAAAAATTACGCTCGTCAACCGTCCCGACAGTTCCGGCACGCGGGCAACTTTCGAAACGTATGCGCTCAAAGGGGAACAGTCTGCGGAAGGGATTACCGAAGATTCTTCAGGTACAGTACAAAAAATTATTAGCGAAACGCCCGGTGCGATCGGTTACTTGGCCCTTTCCTACTTACAGGATGACAGCATCAAAGCGTTAAAAATCGACGGGGTAGAAGCGACTGAAGACAACATTGCTACGAATGACTACTCGGTGTGGGCGTACCAGCACATGTACACACACGGTGAACCGGAAGGGCTGACGAAACAGTTCCTCGACTATATGTTGTCTGATGACGTACAAAATAATCTCGTCTCGGAAATGGGCTACATGCCGGTGACGAAGATGAAAGTGGAGCGCGACGCGGAAGGTAAGGTTGAGAAGAAGTAATCTGCTCGCGAGAAATAAGCAAGTAATTAAGAAGGAATAATGTTTTCGGTAAGATGTGTTCGAAGGAAGATGAGCGTAAGATGATACATGTCCGACAAAGCGTTAGACGATACATGTCCGACAATAAATGTAGGACGATTCAATTAAGGTGAAGAATGTCTAACGAAAATGAGTGTTCGGTTAAGAGAGACAATCGTACACTCATTTCCTGATAAAAAAAGAGGGCGGGAAATTTAGTTATGCGAGGAGAGGTTTTAGTGGCGAATGAACATACACAATCGTCGGAGCCCGCGGTACAGGGCAATCACCCGCTGTTGTTAAAAGCGAACAGTAAAAGTTTGCGGCAGGAGCGGCGGGGGAAGGTGTTAACATCGTGTGGCGCCTTCGCCATCATCGCGTTGACGATCGCCCTCATCATTTTTATTTCGTCGAAAGGTTTCTCTACCTTTGTCGTTAACAAGATTAGTATATCGGAGTTTCTGACGGGAACCGAATGGTCGGGCAATGAAGGAAAGTACGGCGCCTTTAACTTCATCTTTGGCTCCCTTACCGTCAGTTTGCTCGCTGCCTGCACCGCTGCCCCGCTGGGCATCGGCGCAGCGCTTTTTTCTACAGAAATTGCGCCGAAGTGGGGCCGAAAAATAATTCAGCCGGCAGTAGAAATTCTCGGCGGCATCCCGTCAGTCGTGTACGGCTTCATCGGGCTGTCCGTCGTCGTGCCGTTTATTCGCCACAATTTTGGTGGGACGGGATTTAGTTTGCTCGCGGGTGTCATCGTGCTTACCGTTATGATCCTGCCGACCGTGACGAGTTTGTCTACCGATGCGCTCAGCGCGATCCCGCGCGGGTTGCGCGAAGCATCTTATGCGCTCGGGGCGACGCGCTGGCAGACGATTTACCGCACACTACTTCCCGCCGCACTCCCCGGACTGCTGACGGCGATTGTGCTCGGGTTGGCGCGAGCTTTCGGCGAAGCATTGGCGGTACAAATGGTCATCGGCAACTCGAAGGCGTTCCCGCAGTCACTCGTCGATACGGCGCACACGCTGACGAGTATCCTCACGTTAGAAGTCGGGCACACCATCCCGGGGTCAGCGTACAATAACGCCCTCTGGTCGATGGCGTTCATCTTATTGTTAGTGACACTGTTGCTCGTGTTACTGATCCGCTTCTTAGCGAAGAGGAGGAACGTGTAATGGTCAATCGACGTTTGGCAGACAAGGTGGCGACGGTTGTCATTATGTTGCTCGTCGCGGCGTTAGTTACGATTTTATTCGGCATGATTGGTTATATTTTTGTGAACGGCATCGGGCACATTTCGTGGCAGTTTTTGACGAGTGGTCCGGAGACGTTTAAGGCGGGTGGCGGGATCGGGCCACAACTGTTTAACTCGCTCTATTTGCTCGTGTTGACGTTACTCATTACGGTGCCGCTCGGCCTCGGGGGCGCAATTTACATGGCGGAGTACGCCAAGCCAGGGAAGGTGACGGACACGTTGCGCACAGCGATCGAAGTGTTGGCCTCGATGCCGTCTATCGTCGTCGGGATGTTCGGCTTACTCGCCTTCGTCACGTTAACGGGTTGGGGCTACACACTGATCGGCGGGGCGTGTGCACTCGCAGTATTTAATTTACCGATCATGGTACGCGTGTTTGAAGACGCGATTCGTTCCGTGCCCCCAGCGCTAAAACAAGGGAGTATGGCACTCGGCGTCACGCATTGGGCGACGATCAAATCAGTTATCTTACCGGCCGCCCTGCCTGGTATCATGACCGGTACGATTCTCGCCTCTGGACGCGTGTTCGGCGAAGCGGCGGCGTTAATTTTTACTGCGGGCCTTTCCTCGCCGCCGCTCGATTTTACATCGTGGAGCTTTACCGATCCGCGCTCACCGCTCAATCCATTCCGGCCGGCAGAGACGCTCGCGGTGCACATTTGGAAAATTAACAGTGAAGGGCTGCAGCCGGATGTCGCCGACATTCAAGCCGGGGCATCGCTCATACTCGTCGTTGCCGTGCTCGTGTACAACTTGGGGGCGCGCGCGTTCGGCCGCGCCTTGCAGCGGAAGCTGACCGCTTCGAAACATGTGCGGTAACGTGGGGTAATTCGTTAATCGTCCGAGTGATCCATCGTGAGCGTTATCCGAGTGATCCACCATGGGTGTTACATGAAGTTGCCCATACAATAGAGGAGGTTGTAGTCATGTCGTTAGTCGAAACAGCGCCAAAAGACGAGCAGCGTCCCGATTGGCCGGGTGTGCGCACTGACTGCGGGAGTGAGGCGCCAGAAGAGCTGGAGAAGAAAAGTCGTCAGGTGCAAGAGAAACGGCCGATGCCGCTGAAACAGATGACACAGCGGAAACCGCGGATACTAGAGAAGCCACTATCGCATAAACAGGTGACACAGCAGAAAGCGCCAATACTGCGGGAGCCACTGACGCCTCCGACACAGGAGAAACCTCGAGTGCAGTATAAGCCGCAGCATCAGCTAAACCCGCTGGCGCAGCGAAAACTACAGGCGGTGCAGCAACCTTCGGAGGGGGAGCGGAAGCGACAGGTGTTACACGATCAGCCAACTGTCCGCACTGAGCAGCTAAGCGTATTTTACGGCGACAAGCGTGCAGTCGAGAACGTGTCGCTCCCTTTTTACAAAGGTGCCGTGACGGCGCTCATCGGCCCGTCCGGTTGTGGTAAGTCGACGTATTTGCGCGCGTTGAACCGGATGAACGACTTAATCCCGCAGGCGCGCGTGACAGGTGAAGTATGGTACGAAGGGATTAATTTATTGCAGCCGCGCGTCGACGTCGTCGAACTGCGCAAGCGGATTGGCATGGTGTTCCAAGCGCCGAACCCGTTTCCGAAGTCCATTTACGACAACGTCGCCTATGGGCCGCGCCAGCACGGTATGAAAAAAAAGTCAGTCCTTGACGACCTCGTGGAAAGTAGCTTGCGCAAAGCGGCGTTGTGGGACGAAGTAAAGGGGCGGCTGTACCAATCGGCGCTCGACTTGTCCGGTGGGCAGCAGCAGCGGCTGTGCATTGCGCGCACGTTGGCGATGAACCCGCAAGTGCTGTTGCTCGACGAACCGGCCTCGGCGCTCGACCCGCTGTCTACGGCGAAAATCGAAGCACTCATCGACGAATTGCGCGACTCGTACTGCATCGTCATCGTCACGCACAATATGCAGCAAGCGTCGCGCGTGTCTGACTACACCGCTTTTTTCATGCACGGACGCGTCGTCGAATACGACCAGACAGAGAAACTGTTTACTCGTCCGGCACAAAAACAGACGGAAGACTACATTTCCGGTCGGTTCGGTTAAGGAGGAGACGCCGTGACACAGCCAGTCGTTGAAATAAACGGTTTGAATTTATATTACGGGGAGCAGCAAGCGCTGTTCGACATTCATATGGCAATCGGGGAAAAGGGCATCACTGCGCTCATCGGCCCGTCCGGCTGCGGGAAGTCGACATTTTTGCGCACGATTAACCGCATGAACGACATGATTCCCGGAGTGAAAATCGAAGGTGACGTGCGCGTGCGGGAGCGGGACATATACCGCGACGACGTTGAAGTGGAACAGTTGCGCAAAACGGTCGGCATGGTGTTTCAACACCCGACCCCGTTCCCGAAGAGCATTTACGACAATGTCGCCTACGGACCACGCATTCACGGGATTCGCAAGAAAAGGACGCTCGACGCGATTGTCGAACGGAGCCTTGCGCAGGCCGCCTTGTGGGACGAAGTAAAAGACCGGTTGTCGGCGTCTGCAGCGGGCTTGTCTGGCGGGCAGCAGCAGCGGCTTTGCATCGCGCGCACGTTGGCCATCGAACCGGACATCATTTTGATGGATGAACCGACATCCGCCCTCGACCCAGTGTCGACGCAAAAAATCGAAGAACTGCTACAAACATTGCGCACCCGCTACAGTATTGTCATCGTGACGCACAACATGCAGCAAGCGGCGCGCATCTCGGATCGCACCGCCTTATTTTTAAACGGTCAGTTGCTCGAGTACGATGACACGGCCACCATATTTTCCAACCCGTCGCGCCAAGAAACGGAAGACTACATTACTGGGCGGTTTGGTTAATACATTTTTAGAAAGGGTGAGTGATGTGCCGCGAAAAGTGTTCGACAGTGAACTAAAGGAGTTAAAACAATTGCTACTGACGATGGGTGAGCGCGTTGAAGTGGCAATCCACGAATCGATCGTTTCCTTGCAAAAGCGCGACCGGCAACAAGCGCAAGCCGTCATCGAAAAAGATGGCGCCATCGATCAGTTGGAAGAGCAAGTCGATGAGATGGTAACGAAGTTGATTGCCACTCAGCAGCCCGTGGCGAAAGATTTGCGGCGCGTCATTGCGGCGCTCTACATCGCTTCCGATATGGAACGGATGGCCGATTTGGCACAAAACATCGCCGAAATCGCCGTGCTGTTCGTAGATAAAAACTTAACGCTGTTCAAACCGCTGGAAGATATTCCGCGTATGGCGCGGTTAGCGCAAGAGATGGTACACGACGGCATTAACAGCTTTATCGACGGTAACACGCGATTGGCGCGGCACATGGCGAGTAAAGACGACGATGTCGACCGCTTGTTCGCACAAATCGTGCAAGAACTCGTCGCACACGCGGTGGCGCACAGTGAGTTCATGGAAGCGGCGACGCAACTCGCTTTCGTCGCCGGCCATGTAGAGCGGATCGCCGACCATGCGACGAACATTGCCGAGAGCGTCGTGTACATCGAAACGGGCAAACGCACGCACTTGAATTAAGTTGCTGCATGATAATGCGACTTTTGAATCTGACATTATAATATGGTACGAACTTAACTCGCTACGCCAGTAGTGAGTCGTTTTTTTATACGGCTGTGCTGAGGGTTGATTAGGACTACACCCAAATAATAGGACGGCTATAGCTAAAGAACATCATAAAATTGCTTTCATTTTGTGTATGATTTAAACCTCCTTCTTACCCGTCACAGGAAGCTGTCCACTGAATGACCCCGAACAAGTCTGTATAAACGCTGTCAACAATTTTTCGGAATAAGCATCTCCTTTTTTTATTAAGTACTCCGGATGCCATTGAACACCCATGACAAAACGATGCATGACACTAGCAAATGCCTCGACGACCCCATCGGAGGAACGCGCACATACTTCGAACCCGTCTGCCATTGTGCGAACAGCCTGGTGGTGATAGCTATTCACTTTATAGCGCAAGGAACCGCTAATCTGGTGTAGGAGGGATCCTTCACATACATCGATAAAGTGTGAGCGGTGGTACTTTGGTGCCACTTGTCGGTGTTGCAGTAGCGGATGCTCAATTTGTGCGTATATATCTTGGTACATATCGCCACCCGCGGTCACATTTAATATTTGACATCCACGGCAAATTCCGAGTATCGGTTTGTCAAGTGCCATCATGCGCTTGATGATCATCGATTCGAACTGATCTCTTTCTGGGGATACTTCCCCTAAGTGCGGATGAGGTTCTTCTCCGAACAATGTCGGGTCGATGTCGATTCCTCCCGTAAGGAGCAAACCGTCGAGGAGATCTGCGATTCGGTAAACCGACTGTTTGTCCATCAAGTTAGGCAAAATTAACGGCACACCCCCTGCCCATGTAATCGCTTTAACATTAGTTTGTCCGGTGACTGCCAACCTTTCTTCACGTATGGAAGATGTTACTCCAATAATCGGTTGCAAACGCAAGCCCTCCTGCACTTTAGTGATAAGTCACAAAAAGGGTTTAGGAGATATTTTAAATTATTCTACCATTAACCAAACAGCAAGATAAATATTGTATTCTTATGGCGTTATAACATTAGCTTATAAGAAAAGGCGCTTGGGTTGGCAAATCAACTGTCCGACAGTATGCTATACTGGTGGCAATGTGTACAGATTGTGAATTTCTGCAAAAAGAAGGCGATGATCCTGTCTATTGTTGGCAAGGTATTACGCTTATGAACACGTTCGAAGGAATGGCGAATACGGTATGGACATCCGCGTTGTTACTTTCTTTTACCACAGTCGTACTCAATCAAGGTAGTGACGTTTGGGGATTTATTAATGCCGCTTATTTTATTGGAGCGATCGTCGGAAGTATCGTTGTCACGTCGAAATCGCAAATTCTCGAACAGCGGATCGGTGTGATGATAGGTCTTAGTGGCCTGTCAATGGGAGTATTAACGGTGTTATTCGCCGTAAACCATACGGTAATTGTTGCTTTACTATAAAAATCGTTGCAGGATTACAACTTTTGCGTGGCGAACGATAAGCACATGGAGTTGAAATAATGCGTTCATCCAGGTGTGTGGGGAAAGCCGCAAAAGGGGAAAGCTGAAGGAGTTGTATGACGTGCCCTACATCGGGGTGGCGATCGGCGGTGCGATTGGTGCATTGCTGCGTTACTTTTTAACATACATGACGATCACATCCATAAACACCGACGGAAACTTCCTTTTCCCGTTCGGTACGCTTGTGGCCAATTGGAGCGGGTGTTTTTTGTTAGGGTGGTTTGTAACGGCGGCTGATCGTCGTTGGCACCTTCCGCCAGCGCTCAAGACAAGCATTAGTACGGGGATGATTGGCTCGTTTACTACCTTTTCCACGTACAACGTCGAGTTACTGCAAGTCGTCAGCCAACCGGAACCGCTGGCGTGGGTATTAGCCGCTGCGTACGCCGCAATCAGCGTAGCTGGTGGCCTGTTGTTCGCATGGTGCGGCATTCGCGTCACACGGAAAGGGCACACTGTGGAGGAATCTAGGTAAGCAGTCGATCGCGACAGGCGGTTGCAGGTGCGGAAGTGGTTGATCGTTTCTACAGAGATAGCGACAAGCGGTGCCATGCGGCTGTCGGAAGAACGAAAGTTGCAGTGTTTGAAGCAAGGACAAACAGGTAGGCATGACAGCCATTGTGAGAAAAAGGGGTGAGCTGTATGGCGCTGTTATACGTTGCATTAGGAGGGGGACTTGGGGCACTCTTCCGTTATGAGATCGGGCGATTAGTGGCAAAAAAATGGACGAGGTTCTTTCCGCTTGCGACGGCGTTCGTCAACGTGTCTGGCTCGTTCGCACTCGGTGTACTGACGCCGCTTGCTGCGCAGCTAGGTGAAGCGTGGATGCTTTTACTGGCGACGGGAGGATTAGGAGCTTATACGACATTTTCCACATTTTCTGTGGAAACAGTGACGTTGTGGCAACGCGGCCAGCGCCGTATCGCCTGCGTGTACGTCGCGGCGTCTATGTTGCTCGGGTTTGCCGCTGCGGGTGTAGGTTTCTGGCTCGGTACACGTATGGCGAGTGGGGGCTAAGAGGTGTCTATTACACGAAATATGTTCACGTGGGGATTGTAAGCACCCACGTATTTCGATAGAATGGGAGATGGGTTTGTATAGCTAGTACATGTTATTTCATATTGAAGAACATGAAAAATGATACATTTCGATCGAAAGAGTCGTTTTTACATATTGTTTTGCTTACGCTGTTCGTAGCTCTGTTCATTGGCGACTAAGGTACTGTGTTGTCTCGCGACTGTTGTCGCCAATGTTGCGCTGCAACGTTGTCGTGCTCAACAACGTTGCAGCTAGTGCAGCCACTGCAGTGAACGTCGTCTCACTGTTCTAAGGGACAGGCGTTTTACGAATTTGCTTTAAGAAAAAAAGAGAGGGATTGACATGAAGATCGAGCATTTAAATGAACGGTTATTCAATAAGCTAACGGGCAAAAGGATCCGCAAAGTCCTTAAGGAGCTAGGTTTTCCCGAAGTGCCCGTCACTGCGCTAAGCGAAGAAGATATTCTCATCTTCCAACAGCACATCGACAAGTTGCCAACTTCGCCGCAGGAAGCGAGTGCTCAACTCATCCGCTCAATCCATCGGGGAAAAGTAACGGAGATTCGTACGCTAAAAGATGGTCGTACGTTGTTGAACGTATCGTTTAAACATATCGGTTACGAGTGTGTCATCCAGCTCGTCCACATGCGAGAGCACTGGGAGACGGTGGGGACCCCTTCGATTAAACAAACGCAAACAATCGCGGCGATCTCAGGAGCAGGGGCGACTGACAGCGATGAGAAGACAGCGGGGCAGGACGACTCGTCAGGGGAGGAGACCGCTTCCTCGGAGGGGGAAAGTACCGTGTCTCCGCAGGACGAAATCACTGCGGCAGCCGCTGAAGTGGCTGCGGCGAGCGACAACAAGAAACCGCGCCTCGGCCCAATGATTGCAGCAGGCTCTGTGGCCGCGATTTTATTAGCAGGCGGTGGTGCTTGGGTCGGCAGTAGCTTCGGTAGCGGTGCGATGTCGACCGATGAGGCGATTAAACGCGTCGAAGAGGACGGTTATGTCGTTCTCACACAGCAACAAAAAAATGATCTTGTAAAAACAGCAGAGGAAAAGGGCTTTGCAGAGGCACAAGAGGAGCTTTCTGGCCAAAAGGACGGTAAGCCAGTGGCCAAAGATGACAAGAAAAACAATGTGAAAGAAACGAAAGACAAGAAGGACAAGAAGAGTGACAAGGACGGAAAGAAAGACGCAAAGAAAGAGAACCTTGCTAAAGAAAAAGGCAAAAAACTCGTCTTTGAGATGAAAAGCGGCATGACGACCGAAGACATTACCGCCTTCTTGAAAAAGAAAGGCTTAATAAAAGATCGCTATGCGTTCGGTAAAAAGATCGAGAAGGAAGGCATCGCCGAATCGATTGACATTGGGAAATACGAATTCATGACCGGTATGAGCGAACGTGAAATTATGAAGGTTTTGGAAGGTGAAACGTCTAGCGACGATAAGGACGAAAAGAAAGGTAGTCGCAAAGACACCGGCAAAAAAGACAAGAAAGATAAAAAAGATAAAAAAGCCGACGAAAAAGTAGTCTTTACGCTAGCGGCGGGAATGACGTCTGAAGACCTCTGTAAATTTTTGGAAGAAGAAGGATTAGTCAAAGACTGGTTTGCATTCAGTAAAGTATTACAAAAGGCCGAAATCGATCAACGGCTAGACAACGGAGATTACGTCTTTAAACGTGGCATGAGTGAACAACAATTACTAAACGTGTTAGAGAAAAATGCACGTTAATTAAGTGAGCCGATCGTCATTGCCGGTTTTTCCTAGATCATGGCCCAAATGGTAGTGACCAGCGATGGCGATCATCAATTGCGCACTTTGTGCACGCCAAACGAGAAGGGACTCTTCTCGTTTTTTTTATGTTTAATTTGTGGCAAAGGCGTGAACGGCATAAAAATGACTTGAAAGTCAGTGGCCGTTCGTTCATGATGGCTATATGAGCAAAAAAAGGATGTGGAGATAGTGTCAAAAGGCGAGCATATTCTCGATGCCGCTTACCGCGTATTTGGTGATAAGGGTTACCATACCGCGCGGATGGACGATATCGCTAAGGCTGCTGGGGTTGCCAAAGGCACGCTCTATTTATACTTTAGAAACAAAGAAGTTATGTTTCAAGCGATGCTGACAAAAATATTGGATGACTATTTAGCAGTACACGAACAAATCGCGCGCAGTGAGCGGCCGTTCGGAGAAAAACTGGCAGCCTTGCTCAAACACCACTTGCTCTTTATTCGCGACCGCCACAATTTTGTGAAAGCACACATGAACGAAGTGTTGGCGATTGACGCGTTACAGGAAAAGTGGCGGAACTCTGTCGAGCGGGAACGCGCCTTATTTGTTCGCTGTCTCGTGGAGGAGTACCCTTTTTTAAACGAACGGGACGCATATTTATGTTTTTTAAGCTTTTGCGGCATGAGTGATGGCATGGTGTACGACTTGTGCTGGCTTGACGACGGGCTTACTGATTCGATGGTGGAGGAACGGGCCCGGTTCGCCGCTAACTTGCTCATTAGCGGGTTGGAGCAGCTGCGGACGGAAGACATGTCGTTAAGACAGGTGCAGGCAGAACGGCTGTAGGTCGGCAAAGATGCCGCCGTAAGTCACAGCTTTTTATACGACATATCATACGATAGAAGTGGAGGAATTTGGATGTGGTTGTCGAAGGCGTCGATGAAACGGCCTGTATTGACGATTGTCGCAGTCCTCGTCGTACTGGCGCTAGGGGGTGTCTCCCTTACAAAACTAGAACTTGACTTAATCCCGGATATTAATCCTCCGGTCGGAGCGGTCGTCGCTAACTACAGCGGAGCCGGCCCGGAAGAAGTGTTGGAAAAGGTAACGAAGCCGTTAGAAAAAAGCTTAAGTACGCTATCCGGATTAAATACGCTGCAGACACAGACGCGGGAAGGTAACGTACTCCTGCTGCTCGAATTTGACTGGGCAGAAGATGTCGAAACGAAGCAAAACGACATTTTGTCGCGCATTAACCAAGCGAATTTACCGGACGATGTGCCGACGCCGACGTTTATTAAGTTTGACCCTTCCTCGCTACCGATCATTCAACTGTCAGTCGTCAATAAAGGGGATGCAGACAAGCTGCGCGAAGAGATCGACGACATCGTACAGCAGTTGACGAACCTGTCTGGGGTGGCGAGCGTTAACGAGAGTGGTTTACTCGACAAACAAATTCACGTCACGCTGAAAGCGGACGAAATGAAGAAGTACGGGTTATCGCAGCAGAATATTCGAGAACTGTTACAGTCGCATCAATTGTCTCAGCCGGGCGGCATTGTACACGACGGGGAGAACGATTTAACGACGCGCGTCATCGGGGAAATTCCGGACGTCGACACGATGAAGAAGTTGACCGTCACTGCCGACCCGACGAGTGGCAAAAAAGTGACGCTCGGCGATGTCGCTAAAGTGAAAATGGCGGAGGAAGAGAAGGAGTCAATTACGCGCACGAACTTGGAACCGAGTATCGGGCTCAACGTCTTCAAACAGTCCGGTGCCAACACGGCGAAAGTATCTGCCGCTGTGCGCGATAAGATCGATCAACTGAACGATAAAGGAAAGATAGAAATCGTGCCCCTTTTTGACCAAGGGGTATACGTTGAAGAGTCGATCGGCAACGTGTCGACGGCGCTCATTAGCGGCGGTATTCTCGCCATGCTCGTGTTATTTTTGTTCTTGCGCTCGTTCGGCAGTCCGCTCATGATCGGCGTGGCGATTCCGCTATCAGTTATCGTCACGTTCGTGCTCATGTTTTTCTCTGACTTTAGTTTGAATATTATGACGTTAGGTGGGCTGGCGCTCGGGGTCGGGATGCTCGTCGACAACGCTATCGTCGTCATCGAGAACACGTACCGTCACTTAAATATGGGGAAACCGCCGAAGCAAGCAGCAGTAGAAGGTGCTGGCGAAGTGGCAGCGGCGATTACCGCCTCCACGTTGACGACGCTCGCTGTGTTTTTGCCGATCGTGTTCGTCAGCGGCATCGTCGGCAACATTTTTCGCGAGTTTGCGTTTACTGTCTCGTTTAGTTTGTTCGCTTCCTTGCTCGTGTCGCTGACGATCGTTCCCGTTATGGCTGGCGCACTGCTGAAGAAGCCGAACAAAAATCGGGAAGCGGCGCGGCAGCGGAGCAACTTTTTCCGCGGCTATCGCGCACTCGTGGAATGGGCGCTGCACCACCGCAAAACGGTACTTACCGTTTCTCTCGCCTTGTTAGTCGCTGGTCTGGCCGGTATTTGGTCGGTTGGCTCCGAGTTTTTGCCACCTACGGACGAGGGCATATTTGTCGCTGAGGTGGAAATGCCTGAAGGAACCGGCCTCGCTAAAACGGAAGAAGTCACGAAAAAAATCGAAAAAGTACTTGCGGACGAAAAAGACGTAGCCGATTTTCAAGCGAGTATCGGTGACAAACGCAACCAAGGGTTACGCCAAGGCGGGCGTAACACGGCGCAAATTTTTGTGAGAGTCGTCGACCTCGACCAGCGCGACCGTTCGACAAACGACATTATGAACGACGTGCGCCGCGAGGTTGCGACTATCGATAAACAAGCGACGCTCACTTTTAAAGAACAGAGCGCCTTTGAGATGGGGAGTGCGCCGAATACGTTGCAGTTTCTCGTCTCCGGCGATGAAGAGAAGCTGAACAAACAACAAAAACGTATTACCGACTCACTGGAAAAAGTTAAACACGTGAAAGAAGTGACCAACTCCGAAGTGGCGACGACTCCGGAGCTGCGCGTGGCAGTCGACCGCGACAAAGCGCGGGAGAACGGCCTCGTTCCGGCGCAAGTCGTCTCTGCCGTGTCCGATGCGATTCGCGGTGACGTCGTCACGCGTGTCAACGATGACGATAACAAAGAAGTGGGCGTCCTCGTACGGTATGAAGCGTCGTTTGCAGAGTCTCCCGACAAGCTGAAAAAACTGCCGCTCACAGGTAGTGAAGGCAATACGACGCTCGATAAAGTCGCTGATGTTGCGGTTGCGGACGGTCCGACGACGATTAACCGGCGCGATTTAAAACGGGCGATCGAATATAAGGTGCAGTTCCAAGGTACGAGCCTCGGCGAGGTCGAACAGGCAGTGAAACAAAAACTGGACGACCTCGACCTACCCGACAGCTTACGCGTGCAGTTTATCGGGGCATCGGAAGTGTTGGAGGACGCGAAAAGCGATTTGTCGCTTGCATTCGTGCTCTCTCTATTACTCGTCTTCCTCGTCCTCGCTGCACAGTTTGAATCGTTTAAATACCCGTTTGTCATCTTCTTCTCCTTGCCGCTCATGGTGATCGGCATCGGGATTGGCTTGTTTGCGATGCAAATACCGCTCAGTGTAACGGCGATGATCGGGCTCATCGTCCTCGCCGGGATCGTCGTCAACAACGCGATCGTCATGGTCGACTTCATCAACCGTTTGAAAAAGCGGGGCGAAACGACGTACGATGCGATTGTCACGGCGAGCGCGACGCGGCTGCGGCCGATTTTGATGACGACGTTAACGACGATTCTCGGGTTAGTGCCGTCGGCACTGGCACTCGGCGAGGGCACGGAAATACAACAACCGCTAGCGGTCGTCGTTATCGGCGGTTTACTCAGCAGTACGCTGTTGACACTCGTCGTCATTCCAGTCATGTACAGCTGGTTTGACCCGGAGACGCGGCACGGGTACACGTACCATCCGGCGCGGCCACCGCGCGGTTACCGTTTTGCGGCAGCGGACGGCGGACTCACTTTGCCCGTCGGTGCGGATGTACGGGATGCGGATGCAGGCGATATGCTTGTCGATGATGCAGATGCGCGGCGCGGACGGGCGCTATTGGGCGTTAGTTACAGCGACGCTCATACGGTGGAGTCAGTGAAGGTGGAGTCGGTGGAACCCGTGGAGCCACTCCATGACGGCGATGATGCATTAGACGGACGTTGGGACGACGCAGAAGATGAAAGGCAAGGCGACGCCTCCGGGCTCGAGCGGGAGCCGCGCGACACCGACCGCCGC